>JAENWY010000104.1 GCA_016649775.1 Spirochaetaceae bacterium | reverse complement strand
TATAAAAGAATGTCATTTTTCATAAAATATTATATATCGATATAATGGATAAAAATTTATTTTTTTACCAAAAAATTTTAATTGACTTAAAAATTCAATTGAAATAAACTAGCAAAGATGGTAGTTTAAAAAAGTAAATGACTTTTTTATTAATATATCATTTGACTAAAAATACATCTATAGCTACTTAGCTATAGAAAATAATGGGAGGAATTACAATATGTTGTATTCCAATGAAGTAATGAATATGTGTCCTGTTACAAAAGGTGCATATCACGGTCCAGCCCCAATTCCAGAAGAAGGAAAATGGGTTCAGGCAAAACAAATTGAAGATATCAGTGGACTAACTCATGGTGTTGGTTGGTGTGCTCCTCAACAAGGTGCATGTAAATTAACTCTTAACGTTAAAGAAGGTATTATAGAAGAAGCTTTAGTTGAAACTCTAGGTTGTACTGGAATGACACACTCTGCTGCTATGGCATCTGAAATTCTTCCTGGTAAAACTATTCTTGAAGCTTTAAACACAGATTTAGTTTGTGATGCTATTAATGTTGCTATGAGAGAATTATTCTTACAGATCGTTTATGGTAGAACTCAAACAGCATTCAGTGAAGGTGGATTACCAATAGGCGCTTCTCTTGAAGATTTAGGTAAAGGACTACGTTCTCAGATTGGTACCATGTTTGGTACTAAATTAAAGGGTTGCCGTTACTTAGAAATGGCTGAAGGTTATGTTTCTCGTGTTGCTTTAAACAAAGAGAATGAAGTTATCGGTTATGAATTCGTTCACTTAGGCAAAATGATGGATGCAATCAAAGCAGGCACAGATGCTAATGAAGCACTTAAGAATTCTAAAGGTACTTACGGCTGTTGGGCTGATGGTGTAACCTTTATTGATCCTCGTAAGGAGTAAGAAGATGGCTAAGTTTGAAAACCAAGAAAGAAGAATCGACGGCGTTAATGCTTGTCTAAAAGAATATGGTCTAAAAGACCTTGAAGAAGCTCTAGCACTTTGTGAAAGTAAAGGCTTTAATCCAATCGAAATCACTAAAAGTATTCAACCTATTGCATTTGAAGATGCTGCTTGGGGTTATACTTTAGGTGCTGCTATTGCAATCAAAAAAGGTTGTACTTCAGCTGCTGAAGCTGCTGAAGCAATTGGTATTGGTCTACAGTCTTTCTGTATTCCAGGTTCAGTTGCTTACGAAAGAAAAGTTGGTATAGGACATGGTAACCTAGGTGCTATGTTATTAAGGGAAGAAACAAAATGTTTCGCTTTCTTAGCTGGCCACGAATCTTTTGCTGCTGCTGAAGGTGCTATCGGGATTGCTCGTAATGCTAATAAAGCAAGAAAAACTCCTTTACAAGTAATCCTTAACGGATTAGGTAAAGATGCTGCTCAAATCATTTCAAGAATTAACGGTTTCACATATGTACAAACTCAGTTTAATTATAAAACAAGTGAATTAACTGAAGTTCGACGTATTGCATATTCTAAAGGTGAAAGAGCTGGTGTTCGTTGTTATGGTGCTGATGATGTTCGTGAAGGTGTAGCTATTATGCATCACGAAGGTGTTGATGTATCAATCACTGGTAACAGTACTAACCCTACTCGTTTCCAACACCCAGTTGCAGGTATTTATAAAAAAGAATGTATTGATGAAGGAAAAAAATATTTCTCTGTAGCATCCGGTGGTGGTACAGGAAGAACTCTTCATCCAGATAACGTAGCAGCTGGTCCTGCATCTTATGGTATGACAGATACAATGGGAAGAATGCACGGTGATGCTCAATTCGCTGGTTCATCTTCTGTACCTGCTCATGTTGAAATGATGGGATTTGTTGGTATGGGTAACAACCCAATGGTTGGAGCAACTGTAGCTGTAGCTGTTGCTGTTGAACAAGGTCTAAAAAAATAATTTAGTATTCTATTCTAAATTAATAATTAGCACCTAATAACAATTAAGCCTTCTTAACTAGATTATTTCTAGAAAAGAAGGCTTATTATATTTCCTTTTCTTTATTCGGATTCTAATAAAGACTCAGCATGTTTAAGTGAGATAATACTCTCACTATCTCCGGACAACATTCTTGCAATTTCTTTAGTTCTTTCTTCATTCTCGACAGAAACTATGGTTGTATAGCTCATCAAACTTTTAACATATTTAGACACAACTAATTGAGTATCTGCTTTGGCTGCAATAGCTGCTAAATGAGTGATAGCTATTACTTGAGAAGAAGTTGATAAACTTATTAATTCATTAGCTACACTAGAGGCTATAACTCCCCCTATACCTGCATCTACTTCATCAAATACTAATGTAGAAACAGGATCTTTCTCTCTAAGAGTAGTCTTTATTGCTAACATTACTCTTGAAAGTTCACCACCACTAGCAATTTCTTTAATTGGTCTTGATTCTAGTCCAGGGTTTGCAGATAACATAAATTCAACACTTTCTTTACCAAACAAACTATAATCATCTCTTTTTATTAGAATTGTTTTAAAAACAGCATGTGGCATTCCTAATGAATGAAGCGACTTTTCTATTGCAACACTTAGTTCGTTTGCACCTTTTAATCTTTTAATAGATAATAAGGAGGCTGTTTCTACCAATTGCAAATTACATTTCTTTATTTTATTATCTATAAATTCAATATCATCACTACTATTATTAATAGCTTCTAATTTCTCGTTAATCTCATCTCTAAATTCAATTACATGAGATAAAGTTGGACCATATTTTTTCTTTAATCTTTGAAGTTGTGATAATCTTTGTTGCATTACATCTAAGTTTTCTTGTGAAAAACTCATATCTTGTAAATAATCTTTTAAGCTTTCATAAATATCTTCACATTCAAGGACTGCACTATTCAATCTTTCTTGGTATTTTTCCAAAATACTATCTATATGAGAGGCTTTTGTTAAACTCGTAAGACTATTATTTAAATTATTAATAGTACTTCCACCCTCGTAAGAGCTATGTAACATTTCAACTGTGCCTAATAGATTTTCATGAATATTTTCAAATTGACTTAATTTATGTATTTCATCTGTTAAATTATCATCTTCTTCCTCTTTTGGATCTACTTTGCTAATTTCTTCAAATGCATAATTTAAATAATCCTCTTCTTTTTTGGAAGAAGCAATTAAATCGATAATGTTATCCCTTTCATCTTTTAATTTATTTAACAAATGAAAAAGTTTTTGATAATCTTCTAATAGAATATTTGATTCACTAAAATTATCAACAAGAGACAACTGTTTGTCACACTTTAAAAGAGATTGATGAGCATGTTGTGCTGAAATATCAACAAGATAAGAAGAAATGACTATTAGTGAGCTTTTTTTTATTGGAAAATCATTTACATAACTTAGTGTTCTTCCATTTGATTTTAAAACCCTTCTTATAATTATAATATTATCTTCAATATCAATTGATAATGCAGATAACAATTTCTTAATTTCATTTGCTGGTGTTTCTAAAACAAATGTGCCACTAACACTGGCACTATCGAATCCATTTCTAATTGACTGAGTATCACCAGGACCTCCGAGTAAAAGAGAAAGAGCAGATAATAATATTGATTTACCAGTACCTGTTTCACCAGTTATTACCGTGAAACCTTTATTCAAATCAATATGAATATCTTCAATAAGAGCAAAAGCATGAATAGATAAACTTTCTAACATCTAGATTCCCCTGACCAATTTAATTTGTCACGAATAATATCAAAACCATTTCTATTTGTACTAGTTAATAATAAAGCATTAGATCTTGATGAAACTATTTCAATTCCATCACCTTCAATTAAATTATAATTAACTTGACCATCAAGTGTTACCATTATACCAGTTCTTTGACCTTCAAGAATCTTTATTGTAATTTTGCTATTGCTTGAAACGACAATAGGTCTATTAGAAAGGGCAAAAGGACAAATTGGTGTAATTATCAAAGAAGCTAAGGTAGGATCTACTATTGGGCCACCTGCTGCCAGAGAATAACCAGTGCTTCCTGTTGGTGTACTAACTATTACACCATCTGCTCTAAATTTACCAACATAAGTATTATCTATATACACACCTAAGTTAATAACTTTATTTATTCCCCAACAAGATACTACTAATTCATTTAAAGCAGATCCGTGAAAAACTCGATTTTCATTTCTAATTACAGAAGATTTAATAGTAAGTCTTCTTGTTATTTTATGTTTTACACCTGCGCTTAAATAAGACTCAAGAGTTTCTTTCCATTCAGAAACACCTACTTCTGTTATATATCCAAAAGTTCCCATATTAACAGGTAATATTGGGATTCCTAAATCTTTTATATAACGAACACAATATAAAACAGTACCATCGCCACCAAGAGAAATTAATAAATCTGTATTTGGAGGTAGTGTTAATTGCTCAAAATTCTTTTTAGTTTTGATCAAACTATTTTTAATACTTTTTGAATTTAAATATTTAATGACTTCATCAGCAACTTCTGCTACATAATCTCTATGCAAATTAGCAACAATTACTACATGTCTTGGTAATATAATTTCATCATTCATTTTTCAACTCCTAAGGCAAATGAGATATAACTTTTACAAGCGTATCTATATCACTTGATTTCAAAAAAGGATATACAGGAAAAGCTATTGCGCGTAAAAGTGCTGATGTAGCTCCAGGATATAAGGCAAACTTTTCTTTAGAATCAGAACCAATAGAATTATCAAACAATGGTTTACATAAGACATTATATTTTTTTGCAAAAGCAATAATATCTTCTGGTTTTGAATCGAGTACTACAGGAAAAATCCAAGCATTTGGAGAAAAATCTAAATCACTAATTCCAAATAATTTATGATTGGTTTTTAATAAAGCTTTTTTAAACATTTCAAAAATTTCTTGTCTACGTAATAAATAACCATCTATTTCAGCCAATTGAATTATACCTAAGGAAGCATTCAAATCTGGCATTTCCTCATATTTAGAAATATCCTTATATAAGTTTTTTATAAGTTCCTTATATACCCTATCTGTATAAAGAATAGCTGCACCGCCACCACAAGAAACAATATGTTCCTGTTCAAATGCACATATAACTATATCGCCAAAAGATCCTGCAAAGAATTCATCATAAAAAGAACCAAAACTTTCACTAATATCTTCAATAATAGGAACATTCAGTAAAGAATAATCTTCTCCATAAGGTATTTGACAACAAGGTTCATGAAGAAGAACTGCAATAGCACCTTTTCCTATAGCTTCTAAAGCTGAAGATGCTGAAAGACATCCATTTTCACTATTAATGTCTGCTAAAACAATTTTAGCACCTAATTTTTTTGCTGCAATTTTATATATTTGAGGAGATAACACAGAGGTAACAATACTAGAGCCCTCTTTTACACCGGCTAATTCTAGTGCTGTTTTAATAGCATCAAAATAACTCCTAAGAGCTATACCACCATTCATATTTAGTCTCAATGTTAAGAGATCTAAAAACTCTTTTTTTTTGACACCAGGACCAATCTTTTCATCTACCATTGTTTGTAACACCGACTGCATGTCCTTACGCCTTAATGTCGGCCTGTGAAATTCTATATTTGTAGCCACTACTTACCTCATATAAATTATTATAGGTCAAAAAAAATTTAAATGCTATAAAAAATAATTTTAACTTTCTCTCTATTATATTAACAGGTTTTAATTATTAATGCATTAAATAATAACAAAACTAGGATATCTTAACTTTATGTTAATTGAATTTTATGAATTTAAGGTTATAAGTTTATTTGCTTTTCGACTAACTTCTTTAACCACAAATCTATTTTTTAAATTACTCTCAAGATTCCAAGGCAATAATTTTTTATAATCAGTACTATTATAAGTAGATTGATCAATTGTAGTTAGTAGATAGGATACGTATTTAATCATATCAATATTATTTGCGTTTGCACTCTGCAAGACTGAAAATATTATTGAAAATAATTCTGCATCATTATCAGATTCTACATAAAAATTATTTAATTTTTCAAGATTATACATCATTACATAATTACTAACACCTGATTTGTAAGGAGTCAATTCAACATTATCCAAATAATTTAATATCAATTCAAAGTTCTGTATGACAAAATCAAACTTAATAACTAATTGTGTATTGTATAAATGTATTTCACGTCTGGATTTTATAATCTTCTTTAATTTGTTAAACTGTATTTTTGACGCAATGGCTCTAGAAGATAAAAATTCTTTAGCACTTATCTTATTATTCTCAAGTAAAATTCTTCCACATTTATCAATATAAATAATTCGATCTATTGCTCTTAATATTTTATTTATAGTTATTTTAATTTCATAATTATCTTTTGATGCTTCATTCTTGTGAAGTTCTTCTTCAAAGATATTTCGAAGATAACTAAATGATATTGAGATATTATAATTATTATCAGAAATCAAGTAATCTCTTGCCCAATCAGCTTGAATTTTGCCTGTATAGCTTTTGATTTTATCCCTAAAGGTTTTAGAAGATAGATTTTTATTATACATATAATAAACTTTGTTTTCTTGATTAAGTGGAGAGGTTAAACTTAAAAGCCAACCTTTTGCAGTTCTATCGTCTAAAGTATTAAATCGAGACTCTGTCAAAACGAGAGATTCATTCTCAAGTAACTCATTCAAAATCTCCTGTGAAAGGGGTCTTAATAAATTCGCAACTTTTTCAAAATGTTTATTTAAATCTCCTAAATTAATTCCAATTATATTGAAATCCAATTTAATCTGATGGTCAACTGTTCCATAAAAATATTTATCAACTACAATAGCGGCTAATAAATTATTAGTTATAATTGAATTTTTTAGAAATTTTTTGGGTAAGGACTGTATTAATGATAAATATTCATTGTTAAAATCTAAATCTGATTTTCCAGAATTACCTAAATAACTTTCATCAATTTGTTGCAAATTGTTGTCTAATATTATTCTGATTTCTTTTTTATTACTAATTATAAGATTTTGTTTATTTTTTAAATTGTCAATGATATCATTGCATTTGCTTAAAATTAAGTGATTTAAATCATTTGATTCAGTACTAAAAATATCCAAAGAATAAAGACCTTCAGGAATTTGATATAATTCTTTATACTTTTTACTATTAATGGCAAATTTTAATATATCTAGTAAATCAATAGTTCTACCATAGTTTCGTATAATTTTATTTAAATTGTTTTCTACTTCAATTAAATCTTTATTTTCAACATCAATTTTCAACATATTACTTTTTAATTTTTTAATATCGGTATATGAATAATCAATATTGGTTTCATTATTTCTGTGAAAGTTCTCTTTTTGAGGACTTGTTGTTTCACTAAATTGATTTTCCAAATTTTCTAAAACTTGAATAAATTCATCATTTGTTAAACTTGAAATATCAACTTCAATTTCTTTATTATCTCTTGTTATTTTTACCTTTCTATTCATAATCAAAACATATCATATTTTTTTTATTTTTTATACTTATAAAATAATAGTTGAAAAAATATCGATATAAACTTTAAACAAAAAAAACATCCCAAAAAGGATGCAATTTCTATATATAACTAAATCGTAAAGATAAAAAAAAGGCCCGGCAACTATCTACTCTCCCACATAATTGTAGTACCATCGACGTAAGAGTGCTTAACTTCCGTGTTCGAGATGGG
>JAENWY010000321.1 GCA_016649775.1 Spirochaetaceae bacterium | reverse complement strand
ATTTTTTATTATTGACTATTGTTTAATATTAATCGATATTATATCAATGTTAAAAATCAAACAAAGAAAGCATAATGAATTTTTAAAACCAACCATTGCTCTAAGTATACCAATAATGTTACAAGCGTTACTGGTTAATGGTGTAACTTTTGCCGATACGCTCATGATTGGACAACTCGGTGAGATATCTATTGCCGCAGTTGGTGTTGCTTCTCAACTATTCTTCTTAGTTACAATGTTTTTATATGGCATTTCCTCAGCTGGTGGTATATTTATATCTCAATTTTGGGGTGCACAAGATAAAAGAGGAATCCAAAAAGTATTAGGTCTTTCTTTTATTTTTACACTAATTACTTGTGGATTAATTGCAATTTTATCAACTCTTTTTCCTTCTATTATTATGAAGATATTTACACAAGACCAAAATGTTATAAATGGTGGTAATACATATCTTAAAATAGTTGGCTTCTCTTATATATTAACAGGCTTTTCATTTATGTATGCAGTTGGTCTAAGATCCACAGGAGATGCAAAAACTCCACTTATCATATCAATAGTATCTTTATCTGTTGATGTAATTGGTAACTATTTATTAATTTTTGGTATTGGCATATTTCCTGAATTAGGTATTGCTGGTGGTGCTATTTCAACCTCTCTTTCAAGGATAGTAGAATTAATACTGTACATTATTATAACAAATAAAAAGAAAGATTGCCCTGTTAAATTTAGTTTTAAATATAGTTTAGATTTTGATAAATCATTTGTAAAAAGATTCTTCAACACTGCTATTCCTGTAGTAATTAATGACATTATGTGGTCTCTTGGGATGGTTTGTTATAAAGTTGCTTATTCAAAGATTGGAACAGAGGCCCTTGCAGCAGTTCAGATAATAGAATCAATAAACAATCTATTCTTCGTAACAATACAGGGTTTTTCTGGAGCCGTAGCTATAATACTAGGAAATATGATTGGAGCTAAAAGAGAAAATAAAGCTAAAGACTATGCTAATTTTTCACTTGTATTTAGCTTAATAACAGGTGTATTAATAGGTCTCTTGATAGCCATAAGTTCTTCATCGTTTGTATCACTATTCCATATAAATAAAGAGGTAAGTAATATTGCCGAAAAATCATTATTTATGATAGCTCTACTTATGCCTATTAAGTTCTTAACAATGGATCAAGTTTTAGGCTTACTTAGAGGTGGTGGAGACACAAAGTATTCTCTTTACTTAGAGATGTGTAGTATTTGGCTTGTAGGTGTTCCTATGGCTTTTCTTGGTGTATTAGTATTCCATCTTCCACTTCCATACATTTATCTTTTAGTTGGAACAGAAGAAATAACCAAAATGATATTTGGCTTCCAAAGAATTCATTCAGGAAAGTTTATTCATAAATTGATTTAATTATAATATCAATTTGGTTATAGAAATATGAGCTATGATTAATTTCATAAATTTTTGCAAAAATTAAATCAAGAAGATTTTAAGATAAATATATTTATATAACTAACAGATATATCAAAAATTAATATTAAATTTGAAAACATAAGAAAATACGATTTTCTTGGGTCTGTAGTCAAATTCCCGACGGATTGCTAATCGACCCAATAATCTCCAATCGTTTCCCCCTGTTTTTATCAGATTTCCATAATGAATTAGCCTGTCGATTATCGCTGCGACGAGCTGCTCATTTTAATGTATCATTTACACACTATTGATAAAAGATTGGCAGTGTTAAGATCTCCTGAAAATCAAATAATAGGTACAACTGTACATAGACATTGAACAAGGAAGAAATACATATAATTCAACAGTTCTTCCTATCCTTTTAACACTTAACCTAACGGAAGTTTATGACTTACTTATCTCATTACAAAAATCAGCAAAAAAATCTCCTTATGCAGATATTTATAAAAATATTATTTCTGATATTAAAAATCAATTAAAAGAATATGCAAAAGTTATTCTTTATAAAACAGAATTCATTTCACCTATAAATAAACCTTTTAAAAAAAATAAATTTCGTTATTAATAAAAAAGGCTTATTTTGTCAAAACAAGTGATTAACTAAATCGTTATGATTTTTTTAAAGACTTAATTTTTATTAATAAAATAGTTACCCATGTATTAACATCTCAATTTAAGAGCTTTAAAACATCAAAAATGAGTTTTATCCAT
>JAENWY010000115.1 GCA_016649775.1 Spirochaetaceae bacterium | reverse complement strand
TTTTGGTGCTTCTTGTGTAACAGCAACAGGGGTTTCAGTTTTCTTTTGGCAACTGACTAAAGGGACAATCATTAGTGCAACTAATAATGCCATATATAAAACACTATTTTTTTTCATTTATTACTCCTTATATTTCTATATAGATAAAAGTATATTATTTGAAACAAAGTTGTTCAAGGGGGAAAATAATTAATTATTTTATTTCTATTCCTTTTGACAAGAAATAACTAAACTGATACCATTTATTTATGAAAAAACTAACATTTATTGATATCTTCATCTTTATATTATTTCTCACAATAAGTGTTCTGAGCTTTACGCTTTATACAAACGTTTCTGGCAAACCTGAAGTGCATATTACTAGTGGTGATAAAGAGTGGGTATATGATCTAAGCGTTGATACAATAGCATCTTTTGAAGGTCCTATAGGGAACACTACTATAGAAATTTCTAATAATAGGGTACATATATATTCTTCAGACTGTAAAAACCAAATAGGTATATTATCTGGATGGATAGACAAACCTGGTGAATGGCTATCGTGTCTTCCAAACAATGTGTTTATCTTAATAAAAGGGCAACAAAAAATAGCCCAAGCGGAGGAAACTGATGACATCTCATTCTAAGGTTAGAATTGACCTTGTTGCCCTTTTTGCGGCATGCGCTCTTTTTCTTTCAACAATTGAATATATGATTCCTAAACCCGTTCCTTTTATGCGTCTGGGTCTTGCAAACATTCCACTTATTCTTGCCTTAGGAATCTTTAGCAATAGAGAGTATTTTTTATTATTTTTATTAAAAGTATTGGGTCAAGGGTTAATCAGTGGGACTATCTTTAGCTACATTATCCTTTTTTCCCTAGCAGGAAGCCTCTCAAGTGCACTTTTAATGCTCATGATATACAGACTATTCAAAGACAAAGTAAGTAGAGTTGGTATCAGTTTAGGAGGGGCTTTAGGAAGCACTATTTGTCAACTGTTAATAAGTAGAATCATTTTATTTAAAGAAGCAACCTATGTAATTGCTCCCCTATTTCTCTTTTCAGGGTTAATTAGTAGTATCATCCTTGGTCTATTTGCTAATGAATTTATCCATAAAAGTATTTGGTATGCTCGGCTTAAGGAAACAACTGTATGAAATATTCAACTCTGAGACTTATTAGCGGAGCTTTTATAATCGTAGGAATTCTCCTTTCTCAGTCTCTCCTCTTACGATTTTGCATTACAGTATTTATTATCATATTAGCATCAAACAGTGGAAGAAAGTTTCGACTCCTTCCAAATTTGATTTTACTAGTAACGATTTCATTTGCCCACACATTCTCGCCCTATGGATTAGTAATTTTTTCAATAGGGTCCTACCCTATCACCCTAGGGGCTCTTTCAATTGGAGCAAACAAGGCTTTTCTTCTAATTAGTTTTATTTATGCCTCTCACTATATGATGAGTTCAAGGCCACAAATTCCTGGTAAGTTAGGAGCTATTATCTCACTTCAATTTTATTATTTTGATCGATTAACAACTAATTGGCATCAAATAGAGAAAAAAAGGCCTCTTATTGGAGCAATAGATCAGTTACTACTAGGTATTGAAAAAGATATAGATGGACAACCAATAAAACCAACAGAAACTCGATATGTGGTAAAAAAAGATATATTTATCCACATATTTCACATCTCTATTATTATTTTACTGTTATTGATTTTCAGTGATAAGGCGAAAAGTATATTCCCTTTTATTGCTCTATTACCCTAAACGAGTCATCACTCAAAACGTAAGTAATCGAATTATCTTTAAATCCCTTTGAAACGTATATGTTATTATTGTTATCAATAAACACGGCTTCAACATTATCTATTGAATTAATAAGGGCTAATCCTTTTTCAAGACCTAATGAATAGATAGCTGTACTAAGTGCGTCTGCAATAAAAGAATTACTAGCAATTATACTTGCACTAGTTAAGTTAGTCACAACAGGATACCCAGTGGTTGTATCGAGAATATGGTGATAGGTTACTCCATCAACTTTAAAAAACCTTTCATAAGGGCCACTTGTTACTAGTGCAAGATCTTCAAGATGCACTATCATAACATATCCCCCCCTTTTTTCTTCTGGGTTTTGGACCCCAATTCGCCACTTGGTTCCATCAACTCTTGTTCCTATAGTAAGAACATTACCCCCGAGATTGATAATTGCTTTTTCTATATTATTAGAAGAGAGAATCTTAGCAACTTCATCTGCAGCATACCCTTTGGCAATACCACCTAAGTCAATCATCATCCCTTTTTTTTCAAGATAGACACTTTTCTTTTTTTCATTAAGAGTTACCATCTTATATCCAATAAGAGGAAGAAGAGAATCGATTTCCTCTTGAGGTGGGACTCTTGCATCGTCAGAGCCAATATTCCAAGCTGAAACTAACGGCCCTACTGTTGGATCAAATGCTCCATTGCTTAGATCAGCAACTTCAATAGCCTCTTTAATCACTTTAAATGTGTCATCCGAAACTACCACGGGATTAATTCCTGCATTTTTATTAATCAAAGAGACTTCACTTGAAGGAATTCTAATAGACATTTTGTTTTCTATATCTTCTATCCTTTCAAATGATTGTGAAAAGGCTTGTTCAGTTGGATAATCATAAATAGTAATTTTGCAAGAAGTCCCAAGAAGAAGTCTTGATTGAGATTCCACTGATTTTTTCGTTTCTTCATTATTTTTACTACAACTAGTAAATAATAAAAAAAATATTAGTGCGATAAAAAGAAATTTAATTGATTTAATATTG
Organism: Spirochaetaceae bacterium; assembly: GCA_016649775.1. Lineage (GTDB taxonomy): Bacteria > Spirochaetota > Spirochaetia > Sphaerochaetales > Sphaerochaetaceae > Pleomorphochaeta. The sequence goes on along the minus strand of JAENWY010000115.1, from coordinate 4,495 downwards.
TGTTTCATGTTATTAATATATAATAATATATTGTTTTTCCCAATAAGTTCAACCACCTACTCTTGATATTTTATATTTAAGATGGCTTACTAATGTTAATTCATTGCTAAGATTTGGTTGAAAAAAGATAAGGAGCATGGAATGGAAAAGAAAAAGATTGTAATATTAGGTGGAGGATATGCGGGTGTTCATGCAGCAAAGAAACTTGCTAAAGAACTAAAAAAATTTAAAGATAGAGTAGAAATTACTCTTATTGACCGTAATAAACACCATATTTTAATGACAGAACTGCATGAAATTGCTGGAAATAGAGTAGATGAAGCATCAGTTAAAATTTCATTTGATAGAATATTTGCAGGTAAAAGAGTAAATGTTATACGAGATGAAATCAAAACAATTGACTTTAAAGAACAAGTTCTTTATGGAGCTAGAGCATCATATCCATATGATCAAATCATCATTGCTTCAGGAGCTGAATCTACTGACTTTAATGTACCGGGTGTAAAAGATCACGCATTTTTTGCATGGGGATTACAAGACGTTCTTCAAATAAAGCGCCATATTATGGATTCTGTCAGAATTGCAAGTTACATGAGTGACCCAGTAGAAAGAAAAGAAAAACTCACATTTGTTGTAGCAGGTGGTGGTTTTACTGGTGTTGAAATTACTGGTGAATTAATTGAATGGCTCCCAATACTTTGCGAAGAGTATGGTGTCGATCATGAAGAAGTCACTCTTATGAATATTGAAGCCCTTGGCAGTATTTTAAACATGCTTCCAGAAAAACCAAAAAATAAAGCTATAGCTTATATGGAGAAACATGGGGTTACTGTAAGAACTAATAGCCTTATTGTGAATGCTGATGCAGAATCAATAACACTAAAAGATGGCACAATTATTAGAACCCGTACTCTCATATGGACATGTGGTATTAGAGGAACAACATTCTGCCATGAGTTAAACCTAACTAAGGGAAGAGTTCAACGTATGCAAGTTGACCAGTTTATGAAATCTCCAGATTATGACAATGTATTTCTCGCAGGTGATGGAGCATGGTTCTTAGAAAACGATCGCCCTATTCCACAAATTGTTGAAGCTGCTGAACAAACAGCCGCTACAGCTTCAGATGGAATTATCTTCAATATTAAAAAAGAATTTGGGGTAGAGGCAAAACCTGTTCAGCCTTATAAATCAAACTTCCACGGATATATGGTAAGTATTGGTGGTCGATATGCAGTTTCTTATACTGGAGGTATGGCTTTATCTGGATTCCCTGCAATGGCTATCAAACACCTTGTAAACATGTACTACCAAGCAGGTATATGTGGAATAAATGGTGCATGGGGCTATGTAAAACATGAAATATTAAATATTAAAAATAAAAGATCTCTTATTGGAGGTTTTGCATCCTACAAAGTTCAAGGATATTGGTTAGCATTCTTACGTATCTACTTAGGTGTTATGTGGTTAATCGAAGGAATTGGGAAAATTAACGAAGGTTGGCTTTCAGATGTCACTGGATCTAAAGTATATTGGGGTGCACCAACAGGTAACGAAGGCGATGCAGTAAGTGCAGCTTCTGCCGTTGTAGCAGGAGGCGCTGAAACTGTTGCTAATACAGTCACACAAGCTGTTACAGCTGTTGGAGATACTGTTCAACAATTTGCTCCGCCATTGCTAAGTCATCCATTAGCGCTCTTTACTTGGATGAATAACAACCTGGTTGCTCTAGCACCTTACTTCTTCCAGGTTATGATTACATTCTCAGAAGTTGGAATTGGGCTTGCGCTTATTGCAGGTCTTCTCACAGGCCCTGCTGCTGTTGTTTCGTTGGGTCTTTCTACAATGTTCTTAATTGGAGCTCTTGCTGGTAAAGAAATTATCTGGTATATGGCTGTCTCTATTGTAATGATAGGTGGAGCTGGAAGAGCTTTTGGACTAGATTACTGGGTAATGCCTTGGATCAAAAAGACTTGGAATAAAATTCCATTTGCAAAAAGACTCTATATATTTATGGATGAACCTGTGTATACTAAAAAACAAATGAAAAGAAAACTAGCAAAAAACAAGGACATAACAATTTAATATGAGTGATTTTTGGAACGATGAGCCATCTATTGAAGCAAAACTTCAACAGGTGAGCTCACTAATATTAACCTCGATTGAACAGTCAAATCCCTTTATTAGAGAATTATTGATTGATAGAGTAACAAGAGGAGGGAAGATGATTCGTCCCGCCCTTGTTATTATTGGTTCTAAACTTGGAGAAACAGAAAGAGAAGAGGAAGCAATCAGATTAGCAAGTATGTTAGAAATGATTCACCTTGCCTCCTTAATTCATGATGATATCATTGATGGATCTAGAACTCGCAGAGGCATTCCTACGCTTAATTCAATAGTGGGACCTAAACAGGCAGTTCTTGCTGGGGATTACCTATTATCTAAAGCTTTGAGTTTAATAAAAGGTGAAGAAGGAGATCTTAAAGCAAGTGTTGTAACTAATGCTTTTAGTCGCCTTTGTGAAAGTGAATTAACCCAAGATGCAGAAGTTGGTAACTTTCTGATTTCATCATCATCATATCTTCGACGAATAGGTGGGAAGACAGCCGCATTATTTGCTCTTAGCGCCTATTCAGGAGCTGCTATTACCTTAGGTGAAAAATATCAACAATATCTATTACATAGAATTGGTTATTGCCTAGGGATAGCTTTTCAAATAAAAGATGACATACTCGATTATACTGGAGATGCTGTTAAATTAGGAAAGGAAATTGGGAAAGATGTTCATATGGGGATTCCTACATATCCCCTTATTGCTGCATTAAAAGTTGAGTCTAATAATAATTTTGAGAATAGACCTTTATTTGAATTAGTAAAACATAAAAAGACATTATCAAAGAAGGCAAGCAAAAAAGTTGTAGCCCTTGCTGTCTCTTTAGGTGGAGTAGAAAAATCAGAAGAGTTTGCTCAAAAATACATAAATAGAGCTTTCATTGATATTGAAAAAATCAATAATAAAGAAGTACAATCACTACTCGTCTCCTTATTCACAAAATTGTCTTCAAGAACTATTTAAAAAGATTATGGTGTAGTACCATTAAATAACTTACACTAAATCTAGCTCATGTAGCATATGTTAGATTAAATTAATCAGAAAAGCTTTAATAACCTAGCCTTCTGATATAATTGTTTGTGTACTTATTTACTCTAAAATTCTTGATAATCCGACTATTCAACAGCTATTAATCAATATTGTTTCAAACAGAATAGTAGTTGAAGATTATAATTCAACTACTATTCTATCAAAGGAGGCAATGTCACTTGTGAATTATATGTATTTCAACAAGGACTCAAGACAAGTAAAACCTGATGAATGAAAGGCAGCTCATGGGTTTGATGATGAAAAATTAGAGAAGTTGGAAAAGTATGATGGTTATTATTCGATTATGAGTAATTAGAATTGAAGAAACTGAAGTTAGATTTAAAGGCAAAAACATATGGACACCTGTGGATTTCTATCAATTAAACAAACCTGTAACAGATTCAGATATTATTAAAATGTATATAAAGAGCTATTGAAGATTGAAGAAAGTTTTAAGATAACTAAATCAAGTTTGAATGCCCGACCTATGTATATAAGAAATGAAAAAAATATAGAAGCTCATCTTCTTGTATGATTTAAGGCTCTTCTCCTTTTTAGAGCGCTAGAAATACGCACAGGTTAACTGTTGCACTAATACAAGAGCAGTTACAAACTTTTGAATTAGATAAATAAACACCCAATTTATACAAGACAACTTATTTGTCACCAGAATTATATAATCTAGGACAGTCTGTAGTAGTTTTGAAATTTCAAAAAAATCAGTACACAAGAAAAGAATTAAACCTACTAATAGCAGATAGCACAAAATTTGGAAGACTGTAAGTATGAATTAAAAAACTTTAAACCTTTATTTCCGTGAAGACGTAACACATAAAAATTTACAAAACAATGTTTTAAATAAAAGCTAAGCAATCAATTAACATAGCTTTTTCTATGACCTTGCTGCAAAACAAGGAATAGTTTAGGTCTGGTTGTGATAACTAGATAATTGTAATATTTGTATTAAATCGCGAGTTAGGGCTATAAAACATCAATAATTTATTAGCTTTAGTAGTTAATGCTAATAAAATGGCTTTTGAGTAAATATTATTTAAAAAGTAATAAGAATTATTTATTTATGTATAAGAATAATATTACTATTTCCATCCAAAAAACATGTTTGTAAAAAAGATGATACCAAAATAAGTTATTCTTATTTGACACTTTTACTATAATGTGTCAAAATAAAACAAATTAGAATGAATTTGTTATATAAAGGATGATTAATGTTTGACATAATAGATACTATAAAAAAACTGAAGAAACGAACCTTTTCGATAATTGAACCACTTGAGACAAAACAGTTGTTTGAAAATTTATATTCAATAAAAGATGGTGATTCAAATTACTTTA
>JAENWY010000089.1 GCA_016649775.1 Spirochaetaceae bacterium | reverse complement strand
CGCCTCTATTATCATTTCTATTTCCGCCTCTACCGTTTTGAGATCTCTTAGAAGCATATTCATTTTGGCTTACCATATCTCTAAATGATAAATTTTTGCTCTTATCATCTACTACAGGTAATTCACCCTCTTCAGGCCAAATTACAGGAATTTTCATTCCAATATAAGTTTCAATTGGTTCTAAACCATAAATAAATTCTTCACATGCAAGTGTTATAGATTTACCAGTTTTACCAGCTCTTGCTGTTCTACCAATTCTATGAACATATGATTCAAAATCTTCAGGAATATCATAGTTAATAACTAATTCAAGATCATCAATTTGTAATCCACGAGCTGCAACATCAGTTGCAACTAAGAATTTTAATTTACCTTCTTTCATTTTATTAATTGTTAGAAGTCTCTTAGCTTGAGCCATATCACCCATTAAATATTTTGCTGTAAAGCCATTAAGAGATAATCTCTTAGCTACTTCAACAGCTTTTGCTTTTGTATTAGTAAATACAAGTGCATTCTCTGGATTTTCTTTAACCATTAATTGAAGGAATAAATTGAACTTATCAGCCTTAGCAATATGATACAATTCTTGTGTAATTTTATTTACAGTAATTTCTTCAGGTTCTACCTCAATTTCTTTAGGTTCATTCATATACTGCCAAGCAAGGTTTCTAACTCTTGTGCTTAAAGTAGCTGAGAATAACATTGTTTGTCTTTTTTCTTTTTCAGATAAAAGTGAGAACATTTTTTGTACATCAGGATAGAAACCCATATCAAACATTCTATCAGCTTCATCAAGAACAAAAATATTAAAATCTCTAAAATCGATCTTATGACCTTTTTGAAAATCTAGAAGACGACCTGGAGTACCAACACAAATATCACAACCTTCTGCAATTAGTTTGTCTTGTTTTTCGTATCCTACGCCACCGTAGAATGCTCCAACTGTTACATCTTCAAAACCTGCTGCAAGAGTTGCAGCATCAGCTTCTATTTGAACAGCTAGCTCACGAGTTGGAGCTACAATTAATGCTTTAGGTTTATCTTTACCCTCAGCAATACATTTTGCAATATTTTGCAAAATAGTTAGTACATAAACAGCTGTTTTTCCAGATCCTGTTTTAGACTGTACCATTAAGTCACATCCTTCCAATGCAACTGGCAAAACTTTTTCTTGTACGATTGTACATGTATCAAAGTTTGCATTTTCAATTCCTTTTAGTACATTATCACTAAAAGGTAATTCAGTAAATTTCATATATATTACGCCTTTGCTTAAAATTCTTGCATAGAAGTCTTTTTAGACAGGTTTAGAATAATATAAAATGATGTTTATTACAAGAATAAGAGCAATTGTTAAAAAAAGTATGTTTACAGTAATTAATTAGTGAAAAAACATATAAATAGATAGTAATAAATTGATTAGAAGAGGGTAATCTAACTCATATTTTAGCTATGATTTTAATAAGAACTTAATAACACTCTCTCCATTATATTGAATTGTATTATTTTTATAAGTCGCTTATAAAGTGCCTATGCTACAAGAAACTGTAGAGAGGCACTTTTTATATAATTCAATATTAATCTTTACTTTCTAATTTTCTAATCAAAATATGGAGATCCATAGTTTGTTTAAAATTAGAGTTAAAAACATATTCATCAATACTTTTTATTGGCATTGTTGCCATTGAGGTTGAACTTATAAAAGCTTCATCATATAAGCCTTTTTTTATATCTAATAATTTAGGAGCTTCAAATACTATTTTATAGCCTTTATCTTTAGCTATTTTTAATACTCTAGTTCTTGTAACACCAGATAATACTAATTCATCATTAGCTGTATATAATTCATCACCCTTTAATGCATAAAAATTAGATCGTGTTCCTTCAAGCAAACAGCCATCTCTATTTTCAAGTATAGATTCAAAGCCACCTTTTGCTTTTGAATCTTCTAAAGCTATATAGCTCATTAGAAGATTACTTGTTTTAAATTGTGGAAATAATCTCTCACCTTTATAGGTATATGTAATAACACCATTCTCATAATAAGAATCTGGGTAAGCCAAGATAGGGGAAGCTGTAATAAAAAGATCAACTCCTCCAACCAAATAGATTCTAATTGTAGCTCTATCTATATCATCAGCTTTAATTAATAACTTAATCCATTTATCAATTTCATCTGCACAAAATGAGTTTTTCATTTTAATGCCTTTTGCAGAACTCTCTAAACGTTTCATATGATCTTCAAAAAATACTGCTCGTCCTTCTACAATCCTAAGTGATTCATAAACAGAAAAACTAAATTGAACATCTCGTCTTCCGATATTAACTACAGCATTTTCTGTATTTATTAAATTGCCATTTTTTATGGCGTGTGTTCCAACCATTTTAATATTCCTTTAATTATTTTCTACCATATCTGGATATTTTAATAACTCTCTAGGTTTAGAGCCATTGGGAGGTCCCACTATTCCTTGTTCTTCCATTTCCTCTACTAATCTAGCAGCTCTATTATATCCAATTCGTAATCTTCTTTGTAAAAATGATGCAGAGATACTTTTCCTCTCTAGGAGAATTCTAATTGCAGAATCCCACAAACTATCTGAATCATCAGTAGATGATGTTTCAACACTATCATCTGAACCATCATCATCATAACTTTCAAAATATGATTCATCAATATAGTCAGTTGGACCTTGGTTCTTTGCAAAAGCAACTATGTTACTAACTTCATCATCACTCAAAAATACACCTTGAAGTCTTGTTACAGCTCTACCATTTTCACTAAATAACAAATCACCTTTACCAAGTAAATTCTCAGCACCAGTTGCACCAATTATTGTCCTTGAGTCTTGAGAGGATGTTACAGCAAAAGCGACACGTGTTGGTAAATTGTTTTTAATAACACCAGTTATAACATCAACTGATGGTCTTTGCGTTGCAAATACCAAATGGATACCGACAGCTCTACTCATAGCTGTTAATCTTGAAACTTTTTCATCTAAATCTTTTCCAGCAGTACTCATCAGTGATGCAAATTCATCAATGATTACAACAATATATGGCATTCTTTCAACTGCTATTTTACTTTCTTTAAGCTTCTGATTATATGATTTAATATTTCTAACGGACATCTTCGCAAGCATTTTATTTCTTCTTTCCATTTCATCAATACAAAAGTCTAATGCTTTAAGCGCGCGCTTTGTTTCAGTAATTACAGGAGTTAATAAATGAGGGATTCCATTATATACAGTAAGTTCTACAACTTTAGGATCAACCATAATTAATCTAACTTCTTTTGGAGTTTTTGTATAAAGTATTGAACATATAAGAGAGTTAATACATACACTCTTACCAGAACCTGTGGAACCAGCTATTAACATATGAGGGCCAGTTGTTACATCAAATACTTTACAATTGCCATATAAATCTCTTCCCATTGTCATTGGGATTGCCATTTTATCACACTCAGTTTTTGTTAATATATCTCTAAATCCAACTATATCTCTATGCTCATTTGGAATTTCTACACCAACTGCAGCTTCCCCTGGAATTGGAGCTAAGATTCTAACCTTTTGTGCCATTAAATTCATTGCAATATTATCACTTAAATTAGAAATTGAATTAACTCTAATACCTGGTTCTGGTACAATTTCAAACATTGTAACAGTAGGTCCTTTAATAATTCTACGAGGTTTAACAACATACTTAAACTCAGCTAAAGTCTGAACCAGTTTTTCTTGTTTTTCTAAGGTAAAAGGATCTACATCATTTGAGGTTTCTGGGTATTCTTTCACTAAATTAATAGGAGGAAATCTGTATTGAGAGCGAGCAGACTCTACTACTCTAGATCCTGATAAACCTGCAATTGCAGACTCTAAATCATCTATTCCATCGGGTAGCTCTTCTACTATATCCTCATCTTCATCGACAAGTTTCCCCTCTCCAATTGGCTTTGCTGTACTATGATAATTTCCAACTGCAACCTGATTTGAATCTAATTGTTTACCAATATAATTAGAATTTCCATTTCCTCCTAAATCAGAAGAAATAGCTGTTTTCGTAGCTTTCATAGCCTCTTTTTCTTCTTCAGTTGGAGGAGTTGCTGCCTTATATCTTGGAACAGATGAAGTTTCTAGAGTATTAGATTTGCTATCAATATTTTCAAAAGGTATTTGATTAGAGAAGTCACTTAATTTATTTGACACTAAAATGTTAGAATCTTTTAATGAAGTTTCTGTATTTTCTTCACCTTCCTCCTGATGATTGCTCATGCTTAAATTATCCATGAAAGATTTACTACCTTTATTTTGATAACCATTATTAGAGTTTACCACTCCCCTACTCTCTTCATTTGCATTATTTTTAGCAAAATTCAAATTATTTATTGTAGCACTTTCAAAAGTTGCCGTTTTTGGTCTTTCGTTTATACTTTCTAACAATTCATCCATTTTTGAAGATATAGAAGTTGATACATTTCCATTTTTTGTACTTTCTTGAACTTGATATTTCTGAGTTGCAGATACTAAATGACCACTAGACATAATATTTGCAAGCGAAGAATCTGAAACTTTCTTCGTTCCTTCAACAGGCGCTACTGGAGTTTTATTAGAATTGAATAAATCATCAGTTACACTTTTTGCTCTTGCTAAATCACGATCAGAAGGTTCATTATAAGCTTTTACAGCAGCACTTACTTTAGGCAAGTCCCTTCCATCATTGTTTACTTTTTTATTATTAGTGAATTTATCATTAGATTTTGAGATATCGCTTTCTTTTTCCTTTCTCATTCGCTCTTCAACATGTTTCTTTGCTAGTTCTAAAGTAGAAAAAGGAACAGTATTTTTACTTAGGCTATTAGAAATAGAAGTGTTATTTAGTATTTTCTTTTCACTTGTAGTTTTTGGAGTCAATATAACATGTTTTTTAATTAATTCTTCTGTATTTTTTGGAACTTCAGAATAACTTCCATTTTTATTTATATCATAACTCTTTTTCTTTTCAATAAACGAAAGTGGTGGAACATCCACGGGAAGAGGAAGGTCAATGTTAAATGAAGGTCTATTTGAAACAGAAGCATTTGCAGCTTCCATCATAGATATTTCTCTATCATTTTCAATCTTAAGTGAAGCTAATTCTTTTTGCTTAAGAATAATTATCTTATCTAATTCCAATTGTTTAGATATTAAATGTTTTTCCCATTTTGAATTAAATATATTTACTAAAGGTGAAAGCACCATTAATAATACCATTTCACCTATTAATACTAACACAAGCTTAGCAGATACTACGGAAGGATTAATATTATTATTTTCTAAATAATTTTCAAAGTATTGTGGGAATACAGAGTTAATTGATTGGTTTACTAGAAGATAGAGGGTATAAGACAAGGCTATGCCTATTGCCAAATTAATATAGGAGAAAGGTTTATATTTACGATTATTAAAAATACTTAGAGAGAATATAAATAGTACTAAAGCTGTAGGATATAAACCTATATTCTGTAATGAAATGAATGAAAAATTAGGATTAATTAATGTTGCAATCTTATTGCATAAAGGCACAATTACCTCAGGTTTATTTACTAAAGCAACGGTTGCAACTATTGTTGTAGCTATTGAAGCTACTAACAATAAAATACCTACTACTAAAGAGATCTTTCCTTTTTTCTTTCTTATTTTTACTATAGGAATCTCATTAACCTTAGTTTCATTCAATTTTTTTGTTTTTTTAGATTCCTTTTTATTTAATCTAACTTTTTTTTTATCATTTTTAGAATTAACGCCGGTATTTTTATCTTTTTTCACAACATACTCTCTTTATTTTATAAAACAACCTTTAATTATAAAGGAACCAAATTTTCCATTTTGTTTTTTTATATTACCATATAATTATAAAACTTTCGACAGAAAAGAGTAAAAGTGATTTTTAAAAAACCCATATACTAATTCTTTTACTGAGGAGTATAGAATTATTATATGGGTTATGTCATTTATTTATAGTTTATATTAATAAATTTTTTATGCCTTCTTTTTCAATACACAAAGTTTTCTTGTTGCATCTAATAAAGGAACATCTAAATCTTCAATATTGAAATTCCATTTAACAACGCAAGTCTCTTCTACAATTTCTAACTCAGCTAAAAGCCTATCAACTTTTGCTTTATAGGCACATATAAAAGTATCCTCATTACTGATTTTAGAAATATCATCCAGAACTTCAAATAATGGATGAAAGGCTCTGAAAGTAACTATATCAAAGGTTTCATCAACATCTTTTAAATCTTGTGGAATTACTCTAACTCTATCGTTAAGTCGCAAGGCAGCTATTACATTATTTAAAAAACCTACTCTACGGTTCATTCTTTCTATTAGTGTAAATTTATGATTAGGAAAAGCTATTGCTAATACAATACCAGGAAAGCCTGCACCGGAGCCAATATCAGCAAAGGTTGCATTCTCTTTTCCTTCTATCAATTTTTCAATAATAGGAACAGCGGCAAGACAATCACCAATATGACGTATTAATATATCATCACCCTCGGCGCCCACTAATTTATATTTAGGATTAAAAATTTCAATCTCTGATACAAATCTAAGTGTTTGCTTTATCTGCTCTTGGTTAAAAGATATTCCAAGGTCATTTAATATTCTTGAAAGTAATTCTTCATATTTCATTATTCTTTACTCTTCCATCTTTTTACGTGGACCATCAAGATAGCAATATCAGTACTTCTTAAACCACTAATTCTACCTGCTTGTCCAACACTAATAGGTCTAATCTTTTTGCATTTTTCAATGCCTTCAGAACTCATACCCGTTACACTACCAAAATCAAAGTCATCGGGTATCTTGATATTCTCAAGATTAGAGAAACGTTTTACTTCTCTCTGTTCTTTAGCAATATAGCCTTCATATTTAACATCTAATTGTACATGATATCTAATAGCTTCGCTATAGTTATTCAATTCAGGAATTTTTTCTTTCAAATCTTCAATAGTTACTTCAGGCATTTTTAGTGCATGTAAAGCATTCTTGTTCTCATATGAATTTTGAGATAATAGTTCTTTTACAGTTTCTATTTTTGCTAATTTTTCTTTAAGAATTTCCATCTTTTCTGCAGATTGTAGACCTACACTATATCCAATTGGAGTTAAACGTTGATCACAAGAATCATGTCTCATATTAAGTCTATGCTCAGCTCTAGATGTAAACATTCTATAAGGTTCTTTTGTACCTTTAGTTACAAGGTCATCAATTAATACACCAGTATAACTTTCAGCTCTAGATAAAATTATAGGATTTTCACCTTTAATTTTTTGAGCAGCATTAATACCTGCCATTAATCCCTGACATCCAGCTTCTTCGTATCCACTAGTACCATTAGTTTGACCGGCAATAAATAAACCTTTGTATTCAATACATTCAAGAGAAGGTAATAGTTGTAGAGGATCTATATAATCATATTCTACTGCATACGCAGGTCTTAATACTTCAACATTTTCAAGGCCTGGAAGAGTTCTCATGAATGCATTTTGAACGTCTTCAGGAAGAGAAGAAGATAAACCATTTAGATACATTTCTTCTGTATCAATGCCTTCTGGTTCAATAAAGATTTGATGACGTTCTCTATCTGGGAAACGTACTACTTTATCTTCAATAGAAGGACAATAACGAGGTCCCTTACCTACAATTTTACCACCATAAAGAGGAGATTTTCTAATATTATCTCTAATTATTTGATGAGTTAAATCATTAGTAAAAGTTATATAACAAGGAACAGATGGTCTATTAACTTCTTCAATATCAAAAGAGAATGGCATTGGATCATCACCGGGTTGAACTTCTGTTTTACTGAAATCAATTGAACTTCGTTTAACACGAGCTGGAGTACCAGTTTTCATTCTGCCTATTTCAAAACCATGTTTTCTCAGTGCAGTTCCTAAGCCAATAGCAGCAACTTCACCAAGTCTACCACAAGGAGCATCATACTCACCAATAAAGATTCTGCCTTCCATAAAGGTACCTGTTGTTAATACGACAGTTTTGGCAGTAATTCTATGTCCTCTTTCTGTAATAACACCACTTACAACTTTGGTATCTGGATCAATAATTAAATCAACTACAGTATCCATGAATAAAGCTAAATTTGATTGTAGTTCTAAGGTTTTTTTTGCAAGGGCTGCATAAACATATTTATCAGCTTGAGCTCTAGGTGCTTGTACAGCGGGACCTCTACGTCTATTCAATATTCTGTACTGAATCATAGAATTATCGATGAGATGACCCATTTCACCACCAAGAGCATCAATTTCTCTAACTATATTACCCTTTGCAAGTCCACCAATAGCGGGATTACAAGAAAGACGTCCAATGGCATCTAAATTCTGTGTTATGAGCAAAGTTTTAAAGCCCATACGACTGGGAGCTAAACATGCCTCAATTCCGGCATGTCCACCACCAATTACAATGGTATCAAAATCCATATTATTACCTATTTTCCTACGCAAAAATCGCCGAAGATTTTATCTAGGACGTCATCGCTTGTTATTTCGCCTGTTAATCCACCAAGGGATGTCAATGCTGAATTCAATTCTACAGCTACAATATCTAATCCGATATCTTCTTTTTCAAGTACTACTGCTTCATTTAGTGAAGCAAGTGTTTCTAAAAGTAGTGAATGTTG
>JAENWY010000093.1 GCA_016649775.1 Spirochaetaceae bacterium | reverse complement strand
TAGTTATACAATAGATAAATTGAATATAATTATCAATAAGAAAGTTAAAAATGTTAAAACAGTCTCTCTTGTCGTAGCAGATATAAACAAATTGAAATACGTAAATGATACTTTTGGTCTTATTGTTGGTGATGAATTAATACTAAAAGTTGCAAAAATTCTAGAATCTCTAAAAAATCTTAATGAAGTATACACTGGTCGAACAGGTGGAAATGAATTTCAAATTATATTATTAAATTATGACATAGATCAATCAAATGAAATACTCCAAAATATATTTAAAAAGCTTTATAGTATCCAATTAGAAAAAGCTGATTACGTCGCATCAGTTAGTTTTGGACTTGTTGATTGGAATAATCAAGATACAACTGAAGAATTCATTCACAAAACAGATCAATTAATGTATGCAAATAAAAAAAGGTCAAAACCAAACTTAATTTAGTCATATTGTATAACTATTTAATAGTTGTCAAAAAAAGATTAAATTAAAGCTTTTAAATTAAAAAATCCCTTATCTATAAAATCATAGACAAAGGATTTTTTAATTAAATAATGAATTAATTATTTAGCTAGTGCTTTTTTAACTGAAGCAAATACTTCTTCGGGAGACTTAGATGCATCTATATCTACTATTATGCCTTTCTCTCTATAATAAGAGATTAGAGGTTCTGTCTGTGTAGCATAAACATCTAGACGATTTAGAATAGCTTCTTTTTTATCATCTTCTCTTTGAATCAAAGCTTCACCTGTTTCATCATCAATACCTTCAATTTTTGGCGGATTGTAAATGATATGATAAATTTTACCTGTACTTTTGCACATTCTTCTTCCAGATAATCTTTTAATAATTTCTTCTCTATCTAGAATAAAGTTAACAACAGCATCAAGCTCTTTCATTTCTTTAAGTGCTTCTGCTTGGAAGATTGTTCTTGGAAAACCATCTAAAATAAAACCATTTTTACAATCATCTTTGGTAAAACGATCTTCTACCATTTTTATAGTAACACTATCTGGTACTAAATCGCCTGATGCTAAAATTGCTTTTACTTCTTTTCCTAATACTGTATCGTTCTTTATATTGTAACGAAATAAATCACCGGTTGAGATATGAGGAATATCATAAAATTCTTTTGCTATTGTAGCAATTGTACCTTTACCAGCTCCTGGAGGGCCTAAAAAAACTAGATTCATATTATTACATTAGGGGGTTAATCCCCGCTCCTTAATATTATTTATTGAAAACTCAATAAGTAATATTTTACTTATTTAAGACTTTTTTTTCAATCATACAACAAAAAAATTATAATACTTTTTATATTTTAAGTATTCTATAATTTTTCTACCCACTCTTTTTCTTTAAAACCAACTAAGACAGTATCTTCTTTAACTAGTATTGGTCGTTTAACGAGCATTCCATCGGTTGATAGTAGCTTATACATTTCATCTTCATTCATATCATTGAGCTTATCTTTAAGATGCAATTCTCGGTAAAGCATTCCACTTGTATTAAAAAATCTTTTTAAAGGTAACCCACTTTTATTATGCCATTCTCGCAACTCTTCTTCAGTCGGCCTATTTTCTTTAATATTACGTTCTATAAAATTTAATTGGTGATTTTCTAGATAAATTCTAGCCTTAGCACATGTGCTACATTTTGGATAACATATAAACTTCATAAGCTTTCTCCCTGGTAAATTTCAATATTTATATTATACCATTTAATATCAATAGATGTAAAAGAAATTTTGAAACTAATAATTTTTATTTAGTTTATATTTTTTCATAGATGAATGAATTTAAATGTATTTTTCCAATTAATTACTAATTTTTTCAATTTTATTTACATTATTTAAAAAATGAATGCAAATTCGAGGTTGTCAAAAAAAATTGCATAAGATATTATTAATTCTCAGGAGTAGCTATGAACAAAATCATTTTGCATGCAACTGACTTAGACGGATTCCTTAATGAGGATGACAAAAAAGCAATAGAAACTGTAGGTAACAAGTACCAAACTTCGTTAACCCATTGTACAACTTTGGGTAATTCCACCAATGAAATAGAATTAGAACAAGCAAGAAAAGGTCTTATTGAATCTGCCGCAGATGTTGGCCGTTATCTTAAGAAATTTTGTGAAAAAGAACCAAACATTCATGTATATTCTTTTGAGACATCTCAAGAAAATCATGGACAGGCTTCAAGATTAATTGCAAAATTGAGAGACCCAAAAACTGGTCATGAGGAGTTCTTATATTATATTCAAAGAGCTTATGAGATGATGTTCTCTCATGTTTATTGTGATTCCGTATTACCTAATAAAAGATCCCTTATTTTACAAACACCTGTAAATATTCCTGTTACAAACTTCGCGGCTCATAGAATTCCAGATGTAGGAATTAAAATCGAGAATACCGTAATGTGTGTTATGTTACGAGGAGCTCTTCTTCCTTCAATGATTGTTTCAAAAGAAATTCAAGATTATAGCAAAAACAACTTTATTACACCTTTTGCTTTATTTAAAATTAAAAGAGATGATTCTAAAAAAGAAATGAACATGGACTATATTTTAGATCTAAATAAATCATATTTTAAATTAGATGAATTAGAAGGCAAGGATTTAATTTTTGCAGATCCAATGAATGCCTCAGGTGGTTCATTAATTACAATTGTTCAATATTTAGAAAAAGAAGGTATTAAACCTAAATCAATTAAATTTATAAACGTTATAAGTGCTTTCAAAGGTGCTGTAAGAATTTGTAGAGCTGTTCCTAATGTTGAAGTACATACATTATGGATGGATCCTGTTTTAAATGAAAGAGCTTACATTTTACCAGGGTTAGGAGATGCTGGAGATAGATTAAATGGTGTTGATGGTGATAAACCAAGAAACATGATTCAATTACTTGCAGACTATGGTACAAATATTACAAATCTTTACAGAGATCAGGTTGTTGAAATAGAAGAAACAGTACTTGGTAAAAATAAATAATATGTCAAAAGCTTTTCTATCATTTTTAATTGTATCATCCCTAGTTTTTAATTCATGTTCTTCTGTATCTGATGCAGATAATACAGAATTAAATAATTATTTGATTGAAGCAAGTTCTTCCTTTAACGAGGGAGAATATAATAAAGCAGAAGAGCTTTTTTCAAAAGTTTTAATTATTGATAGTTCAAATGAAATTGCCTTAAATAATCAAATAATAACTTTAAACAAACTTAATAAAAATTCAGAGGCTTTGGCCCTTTCAAATAAAGCTATAAGATTCTATCCAAGTAATTTAAAGTTTAAAATTGAAAAAGCAAGACTATTAAAAATAGAAAATCAAAATACAGAAGCAATAATGCTTTATCAAAAAATCCTTTCTGTGGCAACCCATGAAAGTTCATATCACAGAGAATATTTGAATTTTTTACTTGCCATAGATTACAAAAACAATAATCAAATTAAAAACTATATAGTTAAAGAATCAATATATTTATTAGAGAATAACTTCAATGATAAAGAAGCACTAATTGCACTTTGCACTGTAGACAAAACTAATTTAAAATATTCTCTATTGCTTAAATCAAAATATGCTTCTGAATGGGATAAAATCTACAATGTCAATAATAAAGGCAGTATTTAGTTATATCAAAGTTATATCAAAGTTATATCATAAGAATATATTATTTATATTAATAGATTATTAAAGATACATTCTTTTGATATTATTACAATAATAAACAATATCGTTTCAATATAGCTTTAATATCAAAATAATAAAAAAAAATATAACATTCATATTGTTATGATATAATTATTTTATAATATCAGTTTTAGAAAACAAAATAATAGAAGTTTAATCTTTTGAATAAATTTAAAGCTACAAGTTTTACCTTATAGCTTTATTATTTATATTTTAAAATACTCTTATTTGGCATCCTTACAGTAGAAACCTGATCCTTTGAATATTATAGGTGTTGCTTGGTATATTTGTCTTAGAGCTCCTTTAACATTACAATTAGGGCAATCTGTTGGTAAATCCTTACTCATTGGTTGCTCTATATGAAAAACCTTATTACATTTGTTGCATTTTAAATCATATTTTGACATTTTATAATCCTAAATTATTGTTTGTAATTGAATCTGTTAAACCTTTTAATTTTTTATCACTCATTGGCATTTCGCTAATATTAACAATGTCACCTTCTTGTGTAAACATTACTTTTAATACTTTATAATCTGGTTTAATTTTTTCTGTCTTTAAATAAGATATATAGCCAATTTTAAACATCTTCGATAATAAATCTGCTGATAAATTTGTATCTAAATCAAAAGTAGCATTAAGAGTTGTAACACAATCTTTATCTTCATTAATAAGAATTAATAAGCTATCAATATGTGTTAACATTTCTTTTGTTAAACCAAGATCTAACTCTAAAAGGGTTACTGGTTTTTCAGAATAAAGGCCAATATTTGCATCATACAATTTTAGTATTATTGATTTATCAATACTGGATTCTTTTGAGATAACTTTCGTTGTTAAAGAAGAAAAGGAATCAGTTGAAAAACCAACCATATTATTATTAATTAGTCCAACCTGAGCCCCATTATAGGGATAATAATTATAAGCTTCAGTATGAATCATTTTACCACCACTTAGATTGGCTAAACCAATCCTAGTAATGAATGAAGGAAAGTCCCCCTCAACAACGGCATTTACGTCAAATGAAGTCAAAGGATATTCATCATTCTTTGGAGTTAATTCAACACTAATTCTCTGAGCTCTATCTGCTACAGTATTTCCTACTAACTTAGATACAAGTGCTTTTTCTTTAGTTGCATCGACAACTACTAAGGTATCCCCCTCCTTAGCAATGCTTTGAAGAGGAACCACATTAACAATAGGAGAAACTACTTTTGTAGTAGTACAACTGATTAATGAGGCTAACAACAATGTTGAACCTATAATATTTCTTACTGCTTTATTCATTAGTTTCTCCTAATAATTATTTATATTTGTTTTAGTGAAAGCTTAATAGTTAAATCTTCACCGATGCTAATATCTTCAGCATCAACTTTTCCCTTTTCAAAATTATCACAAAGAGTTTCACTCATAATGTAAGATTCAAAGGTTTTAAATACTGCATCAATATCACAATTACCATCATATGTTAATTCAATGTGATCAGCTACATCAAAGTCCATAGTTTTTCTTAATGTTTGAATAGCTCTAATAATATCTCGAGCTCTTCCTTCATTAATTAATTCCACAGTCAATTTTGTATCAAATCCAATTGTTAACTCACCATCATTAATTGCTTTAACATCTTCCATTTCAGTTCTTTGAATAGCTAAATCATCTTCAGTTAAAACAATTGTACCTTCACTATATTTAATACTCTTTTCTTTTCCTTCAAGAATATCAGTAATAGTAGCACTATCAAATTTCATAATTTCTGTAGCTACTTCTTTCATGTTCTTACCAAGTTTTTTACCAAGAACTTTAAAATTAGCTTTAGCATTATAATTTACTAAATTAGATTCATCAGCTTGAATTAATACTTCTTTAACATTGAGTTCTTCACCAATTATAGTTGTCATTGATTGTAGAATATTTCTTTCATATTCATTTCTATCAACTAGAAATAATTTTGCTAAAGGTTGACGAGTTTTAAGATTATGGCTACTTCTAAGGGATCTTCCCATAACAATAGCTTTCATTGTTAAACTCATCTTTTTCTCAAGTTCTAAATCTCTTAATTCTTCCTCATATTCAGGATAATCTGTTAAATGAACTGATAAAGGCATATCTTCAGTCTTTAAATTTGTATATATTTGTTCTGTAATAAATGGAACAATTGGAGCTGCAACTTTAACTAGATTCATTAATACATAATATAATGTATCATAAGCCTGTTTCTTAGCACCATCATTTTCTGATCTCCAGAATCTTCTTCTACTTCTTCTGATATACCAGTTATTTAAGTTATCAATAAAAGATACTAAAGCAGCTGAAGCTGTTTGAATATCATAAGCATCAAGAGCCTCAGAAACCTCTTTAATCAAACCTTGAGTAGTAGATATAATCCACTTATCAAGAGGATTTTCTAAATCACTTAGATTAGTAGTTGATGGAGAATAATTATCAATATTTGCATATGTGACAAAGAATGAATAAGCATTCCACAATGGTAACAATAAAGTTTTGAGAGAATCCTTAACACTGTCTTCACTGAATTTTAAATCATCAGCATGGACAACATTACTGTTCATTAAAGCAAAACGTAATGCATCTGCACCATACTGGTTAATTACTTCCATTGGGTCAGTGTAATTTCGTTCACTTTTACTCATTTTTTTGCCTTCAGCTGTTAATACAATACCATTTGTAACACAATTGTAGAAAGCAGGTTTTTCAAATAATCCTGCAGCAATAATAGTTAAAGTGTAGAACCAACCACGAGTTTGATCTAATCCTTCACAAATAAAGTCAGCGGGGAAGTTATTCTCTAGATATTCTTTATTTTCAAAAGGATAATGGTGTTGTGCATAAGGCATTGAACCAGATTCAAACCAACAGTCAAGAACATCAGAGATTCTTCTCATAGTTCCCTGTCCATCAGGACTTGGCCAAGTAATCTCATCAACAAATTGTTTATGAAGATCAGTAACTTTAACACCACTCTTTTCTTCTAATTCAGCACAAGAACCAATTACTTCCATATGCTCTGAACCATCACACTTCCAAATAGGAATTGGATTACCCCAGAAACGGTTACGAGATATAGCCCAATCTCTTGCACCTTCTAACCATTTACCAAAACGGCCATGTTTTAAATGAGAGGGAACCCATGTTATTTCTTCATTTGAATCAATCATAATTTGCTTGATTTTTTGAACGTCAACATACCAGCAAGTCATTGCTCTATAGATTAATGGTAATTTAGTTCTGTAACAGAAAGGATATGGGTGTAAGAAGTTTTCTCTCTTAACAAGTTGCCCCTTTTCTTTTAACATTTTAATAATATCACTATCTGTATCTTTTACAAAACGACCTTGAAAATCAGGTACTTCTTCTGTGAATTGACACTCATCATCAATTGGGCAGACAACAGGAATTCCTGTATCTTTTAATACAAGGTAGTCATCTTCACCAAAACCACTTGAAGTATGAACAATACCACAACCATCTTCAGTAGTAACATAGTCACCAAGTACAGTTATAAATGCACCATTTTCTTCTTTTAAATTTTTAAAATAAGGGAATAAAGGAGTATAGCCAATACCTGCTAAATCTTTACCTTTGTATTCCTCAACAATTTCATATGTACTCTCATCTTTATAATAGTGAGATAATCTAGCTTTCCCTAAAATGTAATATTCATCACCATCTTTAATTTTTACATAATCAATTTCTGCACCCAAAGCTAACGCTAGGTTAGATGGAAGAGTCCAAGGTGTTGTTGTCCAAGCTAAGAAATAAGTATCTGTAGTTCCATCCATTAAGAATCTAACAGTTACTGCTTGGTCTGTTACATCTTTGTATCCACCAAGGTTAACTTCAAAATTAGATAAAGGGCATGCTAATTTTGGACTATATGGTAATATATTATAGCCTTCATAGATTAATCCTTTATCAAATAAAGACTTGAATACCCACCAAATGGATTCCATGTAATTTTTGTCCATGGTTCTATAGCCATTTTCAAAATCAACCCAACGGCCCATTCTTTTAATTGTACTTTTCCATTGGCTTGTGTAGCGTAATACAATTGATTTACATTCATCATTAAAATTAGCAACACCAAATTCTTCAATTGCACTGTGTCCACTAATTCCTAAGGTTTTCTCCATTTCGTATTCTACTGGTAGACCATGACAATCCCAACCAAAAGTTCTATAAACTCTTTGTCCTTTCATTGAATGATAACGAGGAATTACGTCTTTAATTGTACCTGGTACTAAGTGACCAAAGTGTGGTAATCCCGTTGCGAAAGGAGGACCATCATAAAAAACAAACTCATTATCTGCAGGTCGTTGTTCGATAGATTTTAAAAAGATGTCTTCTTTATCCCAGAATGACATTATTTCTTCTTCGGCTTTTGGAAAGTCGATTTTAGTATTTACTGGCTGAAACATTTTCAGACTCCTCGATATATATATATGTAAAACATTTTTCTGTTATATTATTCTAAATTTAAATTAATAACAACAATATTAAAGTGATTTCCAACTATGACTATACTAAAAACTTTTAATAATATTCAAAGTTTAAATATAATACAAAATTGTCAATAATCCAATTTATAATTATATTAATTCTTTTAAATTAAATGAATTTGTCTTTTCAATTGAATGAAATAGTCTATAAATAAGAACTGTTTTAAAAGACTATTATTCTAAAGCGTTGATTAAATCTTTTTTATAATCTTCTATTATCTCATTATCGAGAATCAGAATGTCTTCAATATAGTCTTCACTGATAGTATTAATTCTATCAATTACGAGAGAAAGCATATC
>JAENWY010000289.1 GCA_016649775.1 Spirochaetaceae bacterium | reverse complement strand
AATATGTAATTCTTCATTTTTAAAATAAGCTATTATTTTACTTTTATCGTACATGTTTAAAATTTTGTTTTCCAAATTAGAATACTGTTCATCAATTTTATTGCGTTTCTCTTGGTCTTTTGCATGGTCATTTACTTGTTTTTTAAAAGCATTGTATTTTATAGCAAGAGAAATTGCTGGAGCTTTAGCCTTCGTAATTTGTTCTTCAACTTTTTTTTCTAATTCTATACCAAACGTTATATTTTCGAGTTCATGTTTTAACTCAATAATTCTATTATGGATTTCTTTTTTCTTTTTTCCTTCTAATAATTCTCTACTACTTTCAAATTCTTGTTCCAAATCCTTTAGTTCTTTATTCCTTCGAGTCTCAAGTTCATTTAAGTTTTCTTCCTTTTGCATAAAACTAACACTTAATATTTCTTTTAATAAAAAAATATTTTTATTTTGTACAATTATTTCTTCTTCATATTTTTTATAAATAGCATCCATTTCCTTTTTTATTCCTTCAAGTTTGAGTCTAAAAGAGTCATTTTGATTATAAAAATATTCTTTTACACATTTAATTAAGGTTTCTTTTATAATTATTTGATTTTTACCAGAAGCAATAAGCTCAAATTTAAGGGCAGAACTCATTAATACTTTCTCGCTTGGGTATTTATTAACTTTCAAAACACTTATCTTATTTTTTACTACGCCAGTATAATCCTTAGGATCATCTTTAAGTATCAGGTACTTCATGGCAGTATCAGTTAAATATACATATTTATAATTATTATTAAGTGTTTCAGTTTTTATAAGGTTAAGCTCTTCCATGTTCTTAGCAATAGTTTCTCCTTTTTCAAATAATCTTTTAAATTGATCTAAAAAACAGTAATTGCCAGCATTTTTAAGAAGTAATAAATATTTTTCATATTTAAATTTTGCTTGTACAAAACTATCTAAGCTTATAATATCGTCTCTTACCTCAGCTTTCATTTTTACACACACTCCATTCTGCTGCACCCTAAGTATTGAGTTGCGATTTCTTGTTTTAATTCTATTATGGAACTTGTATAACTTAGCCCAACCGATTCTATTGCAATAATTTCACCGTTTACTTGAACGGTTGCATCAGTACACGTTTTTAAACCACCGTTTTCTTTTAATAAAGGATTTTTTTCATATATATCTTGTATCAGTTCTCCCTCATGTCTCCAAGTTTCCTGGACACTCTCTGGCAAATTGTAATAAGCTTCAGTTAATTTTAAATCATGGGTAAGGTGATTAGTCTGAGCTACGCAAAACGATTTTGTTCCTATTTCTTGCCTGCACCACTCCTTGCCAACTTTATCTAATTGTATAATAAGTGTATTTTGACCTCTTACGATATGGCTTGTAGTCTTAATATAACCAGAAGTTTCAAGCTTTCCTAACCTTTCAATACTTAAAGTACAATATTTCTTTGCTTGCTGCGCATTAGATAATCCGGTTTTTGATAATTGTTTTAGAATATTTGTATCTCTATTTGTTAGTACTTTTACTTTAGTGCTTTTTCTTGGCATATTGGTTTCCTCCTTACTAAAATTTTTTCATAATAAACTTTTTTATCTAAAATCTCTATATCGTTTCTATTTTCAAAAAAGCGTACTATATCTTTAAAATCATAATCCATCACATCAGTTGTTTTAGCCTTATCTGGGTGTTTAAAGGTTTCTATGATAAGAAAGCCCTTGGATACTCTTAGAAGCTCTTCAAGAACGAAATTTAGGCGTTTTGGAGATATAAACATAAGAACATAGTTGCAAATAACAACATCAAATGTTTCGCCAGGATAAGGAAGTCCATTTTCTATATCCTTTTTACAAAAGTTAGCTTTGAAATTTTTATGAGGTAGTGGCTCTGGATCATTTTTATCGATTCCCCATAAGTCTTTGAATCCGACTTCATAAAATAATTTTAAATTTCTAAAATGTCCTGTACCAACATCAAGGATTTTATCTTTAATATTCAATTCATTAAAATATCTTTTAAGAAATAATAAATTATAATTGGAGTAATGATTTCTTAGGTGATTATTTATATTTTTAGCCATTATTAACCTTCTTTTTTATCTTGAATTTTAGCATTGCACTCGGGGATAAGTGAGTTATTTTCAGACTAAATTTATTTAGCTTGCTTTTCAGAATGAAAAGTCTTAAAATAGTAATGGGAGTGCGTAGCCGACCTATTACATCTCTTAAACCCGAGTGCATAAAGACGTGACAGTATGTCGCGAAGTATATGTTGGTGGTATTACTATGTTTTAGCTATTAATTGTATGTGTAAATTTAATAGCCTTGTATTAATATACCTAAATGAATAATGATTACATACATAATTGTACACTATAAATCCATAAAATGCTATGTTTTTGTGGATTTAAAATCAATAAAAGCACCAGGGTGTTAATGCCCTGGTGCTTTTATTGATACGAGATAATTAATGACCATTTTGGTAATCTTAAGATTGGTAGCAACACCAATTTACCTTATAGGGTATTTTTTTACGCATTAAAAAGACAAGGCTTTTGTGATTCTAGCACCTTGTCTTTTCCCACATAATTAGTTAATCCCAAACATAGCCCAAAAACAAACTACAAAGGAGATTGCTTTAATTATATCACTTCTTT
>JAENWY010000178.1 GCA_016649775.1 Spirochaetaceae bacterium | reverse complement strand
TTGTCTTTCAAAATGATGAAAAAGAGAAACGTGCTGCAGAGTTAGTTATTGCCAATAAAGAACTTGTCTTTCAAAATGATGAAAAAGAGAAACGTGCTGCAGAGTTAGTTATTGCCAATAAAGAACTTGTCTTTCAAAATGGTGAAAAAGAGAAACATGCTGCAGAGTTAGTTATTGCCAATAAAGAGCTCAATAATAATATTACCCGTAGAAAAAAAGAAGAGGAACATCTCCTTTACATTTCTAATCACGATTTTTTAACAGGATTGTATAATAGAATTTACTTTGAATCAGCGAAAATCCGACTAGATACCCCAAGTCAATTGCCCATTTCGATTATTATGGGAGATATTAATGGTTTGAAGTTAATCAATGATGGCTTTGGGCATTCTAAGGGGGATGAATTGCTTATCATAATATCTAAAATATTGAAAACCTGCTGTAGTGAGGAAACTATTATTTCAAGAATAGGAGGAGATGAATTTGGAATTTTACTCCCCCAAACAGATAGTAAGACAGCTCAACTATTATGTAATAGCATTTATGATACTTGTAAAGAATACACGTTAGATGGGGCATTGATTTATCCCAGTATTTCTCTAGGACATGCAACAAAAAACATTGAAACTGAGACTATGGATAACATTTCAATAGCTGCTGACGAATATATGTATAGGCGCAAATTATTAGAAAGCAAAAGTGCTCACGGCGCAGTACTAGAATCAATAAAAGCAATAATGTTTGAGAAAAGCCAAGAAACAGAAGAGCATGCAGAGAGAATAGCAGGAATGTCTAATTCAATAGGATTGGCTATGTCTCTTCCAGAGAGTCAGCTGAATGAACTTAAGCTATTGTCAACCTTGCATGATATTGGTAAAATGGGCGTAAGTGCTGAAATTTTATCAAAGCCCGGTAAGCTTAGCAATAAGGAATGGGTAGAAATGAAAAAACACCCTGAAAGTGGTTTTAGAATTGCACAGGCAACTCCTGAGCTTATACCTATAGCAAAATATATTCTTTGCCATCATGAAAGATGGGATGGTAAGGGATATCCCCAAGGTTTAATCGGAGAGGAAATACCACTTCTATCTCGTATAGTATCTATTACTGATGCATTTGACGCTATGACCAACGATAGGGTATATCGGAAAGCGATGACAAAAGAGGAGGCTATAGAAGAAATCAGAAGAAATTCAGGCACCCAATTTGATCCAGCGGTTGCCAATGTATTCATTGAAAAGGTTTTAGGAGAAGAGTGAGAACAACTTAACAAAATAAAGTGTGCCAGTTCCGTGCTGTACATTTAGCTAACAGAAATGTCTGTGCTGATTAAAGCTAGTGCTGACATGAATGCTAGAGATGAAAATGGAATGACCAATCTAAACTATGTACAAAAGAATCCCACAATTTAAGTGAAAAATTATATTGGGAGCTGAATGTTGCCTGGTACAAATAATTAGTGTACATATACATTCTATCAGGAGAAGAAGCTTGATGAAGAGAGTTTCTCAGATGCTATTTTTTAATATTCATTATTGTATCCGTACTGTTCAGTAGTCTACATCACTAACACCATTGCAAAATATGATCTTAAGTCTTGCTACTACACCACCAAAAGAAGAAACTTTAAATGGTAAAATTAAGAAAATTATAGATAGAAGTCGAAGTTTCAAAATATATAAAATTTGATAGATTGTGTATTTTTTTTGTGGCAACTTTGAACTTACTTTACCAAACATATAATCCACAGAGCCCAAAAAGTCAATTATAAAATATATTTATTTGCTTATGGGGTATATAATTAACTGTGACAAGTTGCTCTATTCCCCTCTCAGATTAGCCAGAACCCACCCATTAAGAACTTGTTTATACTTTTGGGTGTTTTAAATATTATATATAATTTAATCGTTATACAGAAAGGAATTAAATGACTGTTGGCAAAATAATTAGACAAGAATTGAGGACAAAATAGTTACTCTATATAATACCTGGAAAAGGTAGTAAGTCAATTAATGTTGAATTGCTATGCAAAATTAATTGAAGAGAATATTATAAAACTATTAAGTTTTTATTAAAGTGTCCTTGTAATAGGGTCCACTTTAAAACGTCTAATTAAATAATTAAACGTCTAATATATAGAGGCGAAGGGACTTGAACCCCTGACAAAACGGATATGAGCCGTTTGCTCTACCAACTGAGCTACGCCTCCAAAAAGGAGTGTATTAACCAAAAAAACAAATTTTTCTTTATATCCTAATATAAATATAAAAAAATAGCGGCGAAGGGACTTGGACCCCTGACAAAACGGATATGAGCCGTTTGCTCTACCAACTGAGCTACGCCGCCAGTTTCTAACTTATGTTGTTAGCACGTTCGTTAATCTATTAAATATTGTTGCTTTCGTCAATAGGCTTTTATTAAAAATAATGTTATTTTTTTCTGAATTTATAAGTGAAATTCTAAAATTACACATTAATATTGTAACTAAACAAAAATAAAGGTATTATTTTATAATATAATATGAAAAATACAACAAAAATTAGAAAAATATATGATCTACCAATTGAAATAATATTAGTACTTTTTTCAGCACTAATTTATTCATTAGCTTTTCCCTCTATCATAAGTGATAAGGGCTACCCTATTTTTGCAACATTTGCATTAATACCCTTAATATTTGCAGTTAACAGAACTAAATTCAAATTTACTCCAATATTAGCTATTGTATGGGGAGTTTCTTTCTTATCTATATTTAATTACTGGCTATCAACTTTTCATCCTTATGCAATGTTATTAGCACCGATACTTAGATCTATACAATTAATTGTATTATTGCCTATTTTTAAATTAGGTTATACTCTTCCCAAAAAGCACAAAGTCATATTTCAGGCAAGCCTCTATACTCTTTATACATTTATTATGCAAAGAGGTTTCCTAGCTTATCCTTATGGAAATTTATCCTCAGCTTTTGCAACTTGGCTACCTTTAATCCAAATAGTATCAATTGCAGGCACCTGGGCAGTTTCTTTCATCATGATAATTCCTCAGATTTTTATAGCTAATTATTTAATTGAGAGAAAAACATATAACTTTTTTGTATTCTTAAGTGATAAATCAACCTATATAATAATGTATTCAATTCTCATGGCTATCAATTTAGTGTTTGGAATATATACCATTGAATATTATGAACAAATAAAACCCTCTTCTTATAAAAAGATTGCAGCTATTCAACACAATAGTGATACCTGGCTAGGAGGCTACAGTCAATATAAAAAGAATTATGAAACTATGAGAGATTTAACAAAAGAAGCCATGAAGGAGAATCCGGACATGGTTATGTGGAGCGAGACAGCCTTTGTACCATCTGTTGCCTGGCACACTACTTATCCTTCAAATAAATTAACAAGTAAATTAGTATCTGATTTTGTAGAATTTGGTAAATCTCTTCCAGTACCCCTTATAACAGGTAATCCTGAAGGAGTACTTAAAGAAGGTGCAAGTGAACCTTTTGATAGTAATGGTAATTGGAATAGAGACGATTATAACTCAGTAATTCTATTTAGTAATGGAAAGTTAATCGATTCCTATAGAAAACAACATTTAGTTCCCTTTACAGAATATTTTCCATATGGAAATATCTTTCCAAAATTTAATAAATTTCTAATTAGTAATGATTTCCATTGGTGGCTTCCTGGTAAAGTTTCTAAAATATTTAATTATAATGGAATTAAATTTTCTACATCTATTTGTTTTGAAGATATCTTTGATAATATAAGTCGAAGTTTTGTAAAACAAGGTTCTTCATTACTTCTAAATGTCTCAAACGATAGTTGGTCAAAATCAGTAGCAGCAGAAGTTCAACATCTTGATTTAGGAATATTTAGATCAATTGAAAACAGAAGGAGCAGTGTTAGATCTACAAATAGTGGAATCACAACACTAATATTACCAACGGGTAAGGTAGTAGAGCCAATAGAACCTTTTATTGCTGATTATCATATCTATAATACACCTATTTATACAAAAGCAGACTTTGGATTATCCTTTTACACAAGATATGGTAACTGGCTTATTTATCTATTTTTTGCTCTTGATTATATTTACATTATTGCAAGAATTACTAAAGTTATCAAATTTAAAATAGATAAAAGGAATAAGGATAAAAAACATATAACCATTAGCACTTCTTTTGATAATTAACTATTTCTAATTTCAAAATAAGATTTTCCTACAAAATCAGTACTTATCTCTATCATATAAATTCACTAGTTTATTGGAATAAAAAGTGTTATATTAAAGGGTATAAAAAATCAAATATAAGGACGATATAAATGAAAGATTTAGTAAACAATTATAGAGCATTCCTCGATAATGGTAAAACAGAAAGAGAATGTATTAATCAAATTATCATTGCAGCCGAAAAGGCAGGTTACCAAGATGTAACAAAAGTTAAAGGTAATATTAAAGCTGGAGATAAAGTATATTTTAAACAAATGGGTAAAACTATTGCTTTATATCATATTGGTAATGAACCAATTGAAAATGGTTTAAATATTTTAGGGGCACACATTGACTCCCCTCGTCTTGATGTTAAATCCAATCCAGTTTATGAAAGTAATGGACTTGTTTATCTTGATACACACTATTATGGTGGAATCAAAAAATATCAATGGGTAACAATACCATTAGCTATTCATGGTGTTGTAATTAAGAAAGATGGTACTAAATTAGAAATTGTTATTGGCGAAGA
>JAENWY010000215.1 GCA_016649775.1 Spirochaetaceae bacterium | reverse complement strand
AATTATAATATTTCATAGATAAAATGGTAAAATTGTAAATAAATCTATAAAAATATTAAAATTTGATAAGTAGAATTTAATTAATACATTAAAATTATTTTTCTTAAAAATTTCAATTATAAAGTAATAATATTTTTAATCAAGTGTATATAAGTAATCAATTTAACTAGTGAATACTTGAAGTATTTGTGCCTAATTTAGCTAGTTTAATTGTGAATAAATAAACTTTTTTAATCGTTTAACATAGAATTTAAAAGTTTTCCTTGCGTGTTATGAAAAACAGTGTTAGATTTACTTCATATTCAAATTAGTGAATGAGAAAATAGTTATATATATGTTAAATATTAGATATTAAATTTTATTTGATTGCTTAATTGCTTATTACATAATGATTTAATAAGGATAATTGTTAATATTCTTTAATATTGATTTGTTAAAACCGATATACAAAATTAATTAAAATATATACATTTAATGTGAATTTATTTCGTAATATTTAATCGATTAAAATTTATTTATTTATTAATTAAGTAGGGAGTAGATATTATGTTAAGTCTTTCAAATAAGAATTTAGTTCAAATAAAAGCTAAATCTATTAAAATACCGAGTTACAATAGAGTGGGCTTAAAACCTTCTTTAGTCCACATTGGACTTGGTGCTTTTCATAGAGCACATTATTTATCTTATATTGAAAAGTTAATGCGTGAGGGAGTTTATACTGAAGGTGTTTATGAGATTGATATAATTCCTTCTAAAAAAGGATTTGTGGAAGCTTTAGAGGAGCAGGATTATCTCTATACTTTATTAACAAAAGATCCATTTGGACATGAAGAGTTAGAAGTTCGTGGTGGAATTGCAAATTATGCTAATGCCTCTAGTAATCCTAAAAAGGTTTTAGATATTTTATCCTCTAAGAATACTAAATTAATAACACTAACTGTTACAGAAAAAGGTTATTGCTATGATAGTGAAAATCATAAATTAGATTTAAATCATCCTTCAATTATTAAAGATTTAAAATCTTTTGATATTCCTTCTTCTACCATAGGAGAATTATCAGAAGCATTAAAACAACGTTTTGAAGAATCAAAGGCTCCTTTAACAATCATGAGTTGTGACAATATTCCTGAAAATGGAAACATGCTAAAGAATTGTATAAATGAATTTCTATCAATTAAGTATCCAGAGATTGTTGAATGGGTTTCAAAAAAAATTGTTTTCCCAAATACAATGGTAGATAGAATAACTCCAGTAACAAGTGATAAAGATATTAATTATGTAGCCCAGGAATATGGTATTAAAGATATTTGTGGTGTTCATAGTGAAGACTTTATTACTTGGGTAATAGAGGATGTTGATATTCCTGAAATTCAAATGTTTAGAAAAGCTGGAGCTTTAGTAGTAGAGAGTGTTCTCCCTTATGAATTAATGAAGATTCGATTATTAAATGGAAGTCACAGTGCACTCTCTTATCCTTCTTATCTATTAGGTTATAGAGATGTTGATGATGGTATAAATGATCCTCTTATTAAGGATTTCATAAGAAATCATTATATGGAAGAAATTACCAAATCTCTAAATAGTGTTCCTGGAGTTGATTTAGATGAATACAAAGATGAATTAATAGAACGTTTTTCAAACAAGTGTATTAAGGATAAGTTACTTAGATTAGCCAGTGATGGATCTAAGAAGATTTCCAATGCAATAGTAAAACCTTTATTAGAATTGAAAGAGAGAGATTCATTAATCTTAGCTCTAGCCTTTTGGGCTTCCTTCCTAAAAGGTAAAGATGATAAAGGCAATGAGATAGTAATTGAAGATCCTAATGCTAAAGTACTTCAAGAGAAAATAAAAGATGACAAAGCTTTTATGGAATACAATGGAATTGAAGAGGAGGAGATTTTAAAGACTTATAGCTCTTTTAAATCTCAGATTGATAAAGAGGGTGTAGCAGCTACTCTTAAAGCATATTTAAATTAGACAAACTAGATAGATATAATACTTATTAAGTATTTTTAGAACAAATAAAGGTTTATAGGAGAAATAAGTCATGGGAATTATTGAAAAAATGAGACTTGATGGAAAGAAAATTTTCGTTACTGGTGGTGCTAGAGGAATAGGCAAAAGTGTTGCAACCGCTTTTGCAGAAGCAGGAGCAGATATAGCCATTGTTGATATTGATATTGCAGAGGCTGAAAAAACTGCAGCTGAAATTAAGAAAAATAATGGTGTGGAAACTATTGCTATTAAAGCAGATGTTACAAATCCCGATGATGTAAATAACATGATTGAAATATTTTTAAAAAAGTTTAATCGTCTTGATGTAGCTTTCTGTAATGCTGGTATTTGTATTAATGTTCCGGCAGAAGAAATGAGTTTTGAGCAATGGTCAAAGGTTATTAATATTAATTTATCAGGAATATTCCTAACTGCTCAAGCTGCCGGTAAAGTAATGCTTAAACAAGGTGGTGGTTCAATTATTAATACAGCTTCAATGTCAGCTCATATTGTTAATGTCCCTCAACCACAATGTGCCTACAATGCTTCAAAGGCTGGTGTAATTCAACTTACTAAATCCTTAGCTATTGAATGGGCAACACGTAATGTACGGGTTAATAGTCTTAGTCCTGGATATATAGCAACAGAATTAGTTAAAGGTTCGCCATTATTAAAGCCATTAATTTCAGAATGGAATGCAATGGCACCATTACACAGAATGGGAAATCCTGAAGAATTACAATCAATTTGTGTTTATTTAGCAGGAGATACTAGTTCATTCACAACTGGTTCAGATTTTATTGTAGATGGAGCATTTACTTGCTTCTAAATTAATCTGTATTTTTTACCATTTAGGGGTCTGAAGTCAAGAAATCTAGTCTTTGATTTCTTGACTTTCTACTCTTATATCTAGTTTTTCACATAAATGTTTTACATGATTGGTGAATTTTGATAAATACCATTTATCTCCAATTTTGGTTGCTTTTATCTTTCTAAGACTATTATTCCTTTAATTCCACAATTAAGTGAACATGATGGAATTTAAACCAAGTATTCAAAGGTATTAGGTTTTTGTAAAAGTCCAAAAACAAGAAAAGAAATTCAAAAGTTTCTAGATATAACGTGTAGATCTTATTTAAACTGTAATGTTTAAAGGGTAAGTGCTTCAAAAAGTGTAAGCTTTTTTTGGAGGCAGATCACAAAAGTATAGAAGACAAAAATCGCTTATTTAACGATAAAAATAATATTGACTTTGTATCTGAAAAAGAATTTGAAATATTTAGTGGGAGAATACTCTTTTAATAAGAATTCCAACTATTAGATGAAAATGAAACTTATATTTTTAAATAACTACTTTAATAAACTAGATTCAATTTTTACAATATCGGTAAAAAGTATTTTATTTCCTTTTCGAGTAAGTGCTAGTACTTTTTTAGCTTTTTTTTCAATTTCTTTTTGCTAAACACCATCAACTTTAACGGGTGAATTAGAATGAATATATTTGCTCTCGATATATTTATCTTTGCAAGGAAACATATTTTGAATTAAAAAAACACTCTTATGCCCTAATAAGGTACCCAATACAATCGTATCACAAACCCTGTTCTTCTTTATTTTCTTTTCAAAAATTAATCTGTATTTATCATATTTTGAAGAAACCGGAATAAACCACAATAATTGTGTTTTATTATCAATAAAAGCATAATAACATGGACGTTTATTTTTTTATTTTCCATCAAATTAGAGTCATTATAGTCTATAAAGAATTCATCTTTGATAAAATAAAAGCAACCAGAATCCATATTACATTCCTAAAAAAAGCTCTACCCATATTTATAGGATAGAGCCAAACATTTGAACTCGACCACTTTTTAGTCGCATATCGAGTAGCGACAAACATTTTT
>JAENWY010000130.1 GCA_016649775.1 Spirochaetaceae bacterium | reverse complement strand
TTAGAGAAGCATTTGCTTCTCTAAGTAGTTATTATGAATTGATTATTAATAATTTAGTAAAAGTTCACTTTCAATATTTTGTTTTACTTCTTTTAATGAACCATTGTAGTGTTCATCTAATTTACTTAAATTTTCATTTAGTAATTGCATGAATTCTTTATCTTGCTCTGGTTGTAATTTATAATCAGGACCATATTGTTGTCTAAGTTTCTCTTCTTTTTGAGCAAGAGAAGGTGCAAATTGTTGTTTCATTTGATCAATTAGTTGTTTTTGATGATTTTCATATTGTCTAAAAAATTCAACCATTTGTTCAAAAATAACAGGGATTGTTTCACTTTCAGGTTGGACTATTTTACAAATATCTTTTAACTTTTCGATTTTGCTCTCAAATAGTTCATTATCTGGAAGTTTTACACCAATTAATACAATTTTAACAATCCCTTCAACTAATGTTTTTTTGTTTTCTTCTGCATCAAAAGTTGTCTTAAATTCTTCAATAGTATAGTCAATATTATTGATATAACTACCAGTTATTTGACTGCCTTTTCTTAATATCTTATCGTGATTGATTTTCTTTGTATCAACTTTTAAATCTGCTGTTTTTTCTAAAGCAATTTCCCATGCTGATTTAATTCTGCCCATAATAATCTCCTAATAATAAAATAATAATAATAAAGAGTGTGATTAACAAGTTTAATTTATTAAAATTATCTAAAGCTTGTTTTTATAATAACATCAAATTGTTTTTTTAGCACTATTAGTATAAAAAAATATCATAAATAATTGATAAAATTAACTATCTAAACATTTAACAATAATTTAATTAATGTTACATTTACTGCCATGGACAATATAGACAATTTAATCTACGGATTCGACATTTTTGGTACTATCGTATTTGCTTTTACCGGAGGACTCAAAGGTGTTCAATTGAAGTTTGATTTCTTAGGTGTCATTGTATTCTCAGTAATAGTTGGATGTGGTGGAGGAATGATACGTGATTCCTTAATAGGTGCAACTCCTGTAGCAGCTCTTACAAACTGGGTATATCTAGCCTTATGTATTATTGTTGGTATTATTGTCTTTTTTATCGGCAATTATATTGAATCTGAGAGAAAAGTTATAAAATATTCAGATGCAATCGGACTTGGAGTTTTTACTGCAATTGGAACTGCTAAGGCTTTGTTATTTTCCTGTTCTCCTATTGGAGCTGTACTTTGCGGCGTAATAACAGCAACCGGTGGCGGTATACTAAGAGATCTTATGAGTAAAGAAATTCCTAACATTTTAAAAAGTGATATATATGCAACAGCCTCTTTGTTAGGTGGTCTATTATATCTTTTTCTAATTGATTTTGGTTATTCTGCAGGCAAATGTTTCTTTATAACTTCTGCTTTTGTATTTATTTTAAGAGCTATTGTTCTTAAATATTCCTTGCAACTACCACAAAGTGGATATAAAGATAAGAAACATAGTAAATAATTTTGCTTTTATTCTTTCTTATTAGTCCTACAAGTATTAATTTTTAATAAATAAGGAGCTTCCATGGGAACAGAGAAAAGATATTATGAAAATCCATATGCTAGATCAATAATGGCACTTGTAACTAAAATTGATGGTGATAAAGTTTATTTAAACAAAACAATTGCATATCCTGAAGGTGGTGGACAACCTGGTGATAAAGGGACTCTTAACAATAAAGAATTTATTGATACCCAAAAAGATGGAGATTTAGTCTATCATCTTTGTCCTAATAATAATTTTAGTGTTGGAGATAAACTTCTACTTAATCTTGATTGGGATTATCGTTATACTTATATGAAAGTCCATACTGCTCAGCATATTCTAAGTGGTATATTATATAATAAATTCTTTGTAGGAACACTTTCTGTTCATCAAGGAGCAAATATATTAACCATCGAAACAGATAAAGAAAACTTTGATGAACAACATTGTTATTTTCTAGAAAATGAAGCTAATAAATCCATTAATAGATGTGAAAAAATATCATACAGAGAAATGGATGAAGACAAGGCTCAAAAGCTAACTCTTAGAAGATCTATTAAAGCACATGGATTAATACGTGTAGTTGATATTGCTAATGTAGATTCAATTGCCTGTGGTGGCCTTCATGTAGAAAATACTGGTGAAGTGAATTATGTATTATATGTTGGACAAGAAATTGTAAGATCTCATGTTAGATTGTTATTTAAAGTAGGTGATGAGGCCAAAAGAACACTTAGATTAATGCAAACTATTGTAGATGAGTTAAATGTTCGCCATAGTGCACAAGCCTTTGAATTATTGGATATTGATGAAAAGAATACAACTAAAATTATAGAATTTGAAAAAGAAAATAGAGAACTAACTCAATTAGTTGCTAATACTGTTTTAACTACTTTTATTAATAAATATAAAGATGTTGATGTAATAATTAGTGAAGATGTTAGTGAATATCCTTTTGAATTATCGGCTTTTAACGATTTAGTAAAATCACATGATATGGCTCTTCTTTTTATTAAAAAAATAGAGGATGAAATTAGATGGTTAATTTATCTAGGTCCATCCTATGATTATATTTCTCTAAAAAATCTTAAAAGTGAATTATTTTCTATAGTTAATGCTAAGGGCGGAGGACGACCTCCTTTATTCCAAGGCAAAGCTGATAATACAGAAACTGATAAATTTTTATCAAGTTTTAGGAAATTAATTAATGAACAAAAGAAAGAATGATAATAGTCCATCTTCAAAAAAGCCAATAAATGGGTTTACGCACCAAGATGGTTCAATTAAGTGGAATAAATTGTTCTTTAGTACAATTTTTGCACTTATAATTGTTTTTATAATATTTTTAGGC
Source organism: Spirochaetaceae bacterium (assembly GCA_016649775.1). Classification (GTDB taxonomy): domain Bacteria; phylum Spirochaetota; class Spirochaetia; order Sphaerochaetales; family Sphaerochaetaceae; genus Pleomorphochaeta. The sequence continues at coordinate 3,851 of JAENWY010000130.1, read as the reverse complement.
TATGAACATTTTTTAGGTAGCAATGGTACTAATGATCAATTAGCTAAACATTTATATCAAAAAATGGGTATTCCCGGTGTATTTATATTTGTTTATATAGTTGATACCTTTATTGTCCCAATGACTGTTGATGTAATTTATCCTTTTGTAACCGATTGGTCACCTTTAAAGATAATGCTAGTACTTGGTACTGCTTCTTACTTTGGTGGTGTTAGTGGCTATTGGATAGGTCGGTTATTATCACATGTTAAAACTATTAAAAATTTTATAGAGAAACTAGTTGGAACTCATAAAGAGTTTATAGAGGTTCATGGGGCCTGGGCAGTTGTACTAGGTGCACTCTCTCCATTGCCTTATTCAACTATATGTTGGGCCGCAGGGATTGCTAAGGTTGATAACCGTAAAATGTTATTGGCTTGTCTTGCTCGATATTTAAGAATGATTGTATATTATTACATATTGATTGGTGGCTTAAACTTGTTTAACCGATAATTACTTAATTTTATATAAAAAATATTGTTTGCATTTTTATTAATTATAATAATATGAATATTAATTAACAATATTATTTAGCAATAACACTTAGTGTTTTTTTTAAGTAAAACTTATTAATATTTAGTATATAATTAACAAGTTACCCATTGAATATCACGAAGAGCCTAAAAAAATAATAAAACTATTTAATTCTGTAATATTTAAATTCCTTGTTTCTTCAATCCAAGAGATGTAGGCTTCTTCATTTTTTGTATAGAAGACATTATCTTTAAATTTACTAACTATTTGATAGATTTTTTAAATAATTGGGTGTTCTTTAAATATTGCTTTATACTTATTTGTTGTTATCTTCTCTAAGTAATGATAGATCGACTTTTTCTAAACCTTTTTTCCAAGTAGAGACCATACTAAGTGTAACTTGGTATTTTGTAGCTAATTATTGAACTGTAGTTTCATTTATTAAAGCCTCTATAGCAACCTTCAATTCTCGCCTAATAGGCTTCTTTTTCAACCCATAACTGAATAATAATCCTTAGCTGAGAAACTAGCAAGAATTCGTGAGAATTAAAAAATATGTCCAATTTCACCTCTTAACATAGTAGCATAAGTCGAGATTGCAAAAATTCTAACACTTTGTTTTACTAAAGTAGTACTAATTGAAGAAAGAATACCTATTAATGAAAAGCCCAAAGGTCTTCATACTTTTAAAAGGCTCCAATCTCTAACACATTTTACTTTAGATGGTATATAATAGATAATTCATCATCCGTTTTAGTTATACTTGAAAAATTCTTTCCTAAAGACCATTAAGAAATACTTTCTTCTTTATCTAAACGACAAGCCCCATATTTTTCATTAATTAGTTTTTAATTTTAATCCTTCTTTAATATACTAATTAAGAAAAGAATAAGAAAATACCTTATTAAAATCATTACAATTCTAATAAGGTATAATATTTAGTTAATAATATTAAATTTAATTCAAAAATTTAACTCTTAATGAAATATCTTCTTTATCTTTTGGACTTGGTTCTGTATTTATTCCACCAAAAGGCATTTGAGCATTAAGTTCATAATTTTCTGGAATATCGAATAATTCTTTAACCATTTTATCAATAATAGGATTATAGTGTTGAATAGAGGCTCCAATACTTAATTCTTTTAATCCACTCCAAATTGATAATTCTAACATTCCTGCAGACTGCTTTGCCCATTCAAAAAATTTTGGAGCATATAGAGGAAATTGTTCTTCAAGTCCTTTTACCACAGAGGTATCAATAAAGTATAGAATTGTTCCAAAACCTTTTTTGAAACTATCTATTTTTTCTCTAGGTACTTCGCCATCAAATACTTCATATATTTTATCCCAAAGTAGATCTTGTTTTTCTTTAGTAACAACTACTACTCTTGAACTTTTCATATTAAAAGCATCAGGAACTAGCTCTGTAGCTTCTTTTATAAAATCAAATACTACCTCTTCTTTTACAGGTAAATTTTTATTAATATCGTAAATTGATCTTCTTCCTTTCAATGAATCAATAATTTTCATATCTTCTATTCTCCTTAATTTTGATTTTTTAAAAATGTTCCTTCTTCTAATTCTTTGAAGGCTTCATTAATTTGTTTTTCATTATTCATAACAATAGGTCCTGCCCATGCTATTTTCTCATTTAATCTTTGCGTCTTTAATACAAGTAACTCTATATTTTCATCAAGGGATTCAATTTCAAAATAATCCCCATTAGATAATTTAACTGCAGTTTTTTCATCAACTTCTTCATCTGATATTTTTATTTTACCAAGTAAAGAAAAAAGAATAACAGTTTGATCATTTTTTGTTTCAAGTATTAACTTATTATTTTTTTCTAAATTAATTACATAAAAGTCTAAAGGTAAATATTTAGATTTGTAACCACTATAATCTTTATAATTTCCACTTATTAGTTTTAAAACACCACCAGATATTGGAATTTTCTTAATTTCATTATCTCTAATATTTAAATAACTAGGATGATCCATTTTGTTATCTTTAGGAATATTCAACCAAAGTTGAACACCTAGTAATCTATTCGATTTAGGAAATTTTTCTTCATGCATTATTCCAGAAGCAGTACTCATCCACTGTACTTCACCATCCTTTATAATCTCTTCATTATTTAAAGTATCTCTATGAATCATTTTACCTTTTGATAAGTAACTAATTGTTTCTATTCCTCGATGAGGATGAAAAGGAAATCCATTTTTATAATCTTCATAATTAGTAGAATCAAAAGAATCTAGCATTAATATAGGGTCAAAATCATTATAGTTTCTTTTACTTAAAACTCTAACTAAATGAACATTATCACCATCTATTGCCTTATTTCCTTTAACTTTTTTTTCTATATTTCTTTTCATAATTTATATCCTGTTAACTTCTTCAAATATTTTAATAAAATATTTTGTTCTCTTTCATCTAAAACTGATATTTGAGAAATAATATTATCCTCTATTTCTGGATATACTTTATCCATTAATAATTGACCTTTTTCACTTATACTAAGTATATATTTTCTCTTATCATTTTTATCTTGATATCTTGTAATTAAATTATCTTTTTCAAGATTTTTTATAATTACAGCTATTGTTCCACTAGTACTTAATATTTTCTCTTGAACTTCACCAACTGATAAATCACCTTTGTGATAAAGTGCTTCAATTAAAGCAAATTGAGGTGCTGTTAATTTATATTTATGTAGTACTTTAAAATTAGTTTTATTTATTAAATTCAAAGCTCTGTTCATTGCAATAAATATTTTTAATTCTTGTTTTACCATTTGTAAGTCCTTTAATTTATCTCTATCTAGAGGTAAAATACTCTAATTAGAGATAATTGTCAATAATTTAAATCAATTATTTTTTTAATTAGAAAAATACTGCTAAATAAATTCCAAGAAGGAATGAAATCAAACTACTTATTAAATTAACTAAATTATTCTTGAACACTTTGATGCCAAAATAGATTTTTTTAATCGAGACAAGATATATGATAAGATTAAAAATAATCAAAAAACTAAATAAAAGGCAATTACCTAAAGTTATTGTTAATGATAAATTATCAAATCCATTTGTAGTAATTGCTTCAACAATTGATACAATAATACTTTTTATAAATTATAATCTTTATAATAATAAGTAAAAATAGCAAAAGTTACTAAAATAGATATGAATAAAACTGTAAGATTTCCTTCATTACTTTTTTCTTTATGGTACTCTTCGTGACTAATGGGGACGTGCGATATTAATAAATTTCTGTAAATATGATAACATTACAGAATTAGGTAGTATAAATATGTTGGTCTCAGAGACTAAAAAGTA
>JAENWY010000318.1 GCA_016649775.1 Spirochaetaceae bacterium | reverse complement strand
TAGTTATACCAAGGAGAAACTTTAGAGTGTTTACAAAAATATTATATGTAGTAGTAGCTATTTGTTTAGTTATATCTTTTATTAAAGATAAAGGTAAAACAAAAAAAGCTCTTAAGAAGTCTTTGAAATCTTTTGAGAATATACTTCCTCAACTATTAACAATTATTGTAATAATTGGGATGCTATTAAGTATTTTGAATGAGCAAACAATCAGTAGGTTTATTGGTTCTAACTCGGGAATCCTTGGTATAGGTATGGCTTTAGCCATTGGTAGTATTACACTTATTCCTGGCTTTGTAGCTTTTCCTCTAGCTGCCGCTCTTTTAAATAATGGAGCAGGGGTAGCTCAAATTGCTGCATTTATTTCTTCATTGATGATGGTTGGCTTTGTTACTATACCAATGGAAGTTAAAATGTTTGGAGTAAAAATAACCGTCATAAGAAATATGTCTGCTATTATATTCTCTATAATTGTAGCTTTTGCTATGGGAGCAATCATATAATGAGCAAAACCTTAAAAAAATATATAAGCTTTATCATTTTTGTTATAATAAATATAATTGTTGGAATAATTTATCCAGAAATTGGTAAATCTTCAATTAAAATTACACAATCAAATTTGTTCACTATTTTATCAGTCATACCACCAATATTTGTGCTACTAGGGCTTTTAGATGTATGGGTTGAGAGAGCAACTATGATTAAATATCTAGGACAAGGAAGTGGTCTTAGAGGCTTTTCTATAGCGCTCCTTTTAGGCTCTGTTGCTGCAGGACCTTTATATGCAGCTTTTCCGATAGCTTTAGTTATGCTTAAAAAGCGAGCCAGCTTATTCAATGTGTTTATCTTTATTGGTGCTTGGTCAACAACTAAAATACCAATGGTAACATTTGAAATAGCAAGTCTTGGCTATAAGTTTGCATTAGTTAGATTATCACTTAGTCTTATTGGGATTATAATAATTTCAACTATTTTAGTACTTAGTTTGAATAAAAAAGATAGAGAGCTTGTATATAATAAAGCTGATAATATTATCTAAATAATTTATCAAATTAATAAGAAAAAACATTATTATTTCATAAATTAACCCTTGGGAATTAGCTCTTATACCCTAAATTAAAAGAAGACATTAAAAAATTATAAATAATTGAGAAGGTAAAAATTATGTTTATTTGGTTGGATTATCTAATTACTTTATTAGTTGAAAAGGTATTTAAAATTGAAGTTAGTACACCATTAGGTTCTAGTGTCCATTTCTTTTTCTACGATACAATAAAAATTATTATTTTATTAGGAATGATGGTATTTGCAATATCCTATATTAGAAGCTATTTTCCCCCTGAAAGAACGAAGAAAATACTTGGTAGATTTAATGGAATAGTTGGTAATATCATTGCCTCTCTTCTTGGTATTGTTACACCTTTTTGTTCTTGTTCTTCAGTTCCAATTTTTATTGGATTTGTTGAAGGTGGTATTCCTTTAAGTTTTACATTCAGTTTTTTGATTACTTCCCCCATTGTTAATGAAGCCGCTTTTGCAATTTTATTAGCATCTTTTGGATGGAAATTAGCAACTGTTTATGTAGTAACAGGTGTAATCATTGGTATTATTGGTGGAATTTTAATTGGTGCTCTTCATCTTGAGAAAGAAGTAGAAAGCTATGTTTATGAAAAATCTAATACAGATGTATTTATAACTGAAATGAATATTAAAGATAGAATAGATTTTGCTATTGAAAATGTTTTAGATATTGTTCATAGAGTATGGATCTTCTTGATTATTGGTATAGGAGTTGGAGCTTTAATACATGGTTATGCACCAGCTGCTTTACTTACTAAATATGCTGGACCAAACAATCCTTTTTCTGTAATTATAGCAACACTTGTAGCTGTTCCTTTATATTCAAATGCCCTAGGAACTATTCCTATTGCTGAAGCTTTGATAGCTAAGGGTGTTGGAGTTGGTACTGCGTTAGCCTTCATGATGGCAACTACAGCTCTATCACTTCCTGAGATGATACTATTAAGGAAAGTTATAAAACCTAAACTGATAGCAGCTTTTATAATAATAACAAGTATTTCAATTATTATTGTTGGTTACTTATTTAATATATGGGCACCTATGTTAATGGCTTAATTAAGTATAAAAATAACCCGTCAATGAATATTTATTTATAATAATTATTCTTGCGGGTTTTTTTATAGTTTTTTATC
>JAENWY010000212.1 GCA_016649775.1 Spirochaetaceae bacterium | reverse complement strand
CCCATAAAATTGTTTTTACTGATTTCATGCCATTCAAGCTCTTATTCATATACTCTGATACACTTTTATAAAAATTATAATTAATACTAAAGCAATTAAAATAGACAAGAATGTATAGGTTTTTTATTGACAGTTCCTTAGCAATTTAATGCAGATGGTTAAGATCTCCCAGGTACACTGTATAACGTTTGATGGATACGAAGGAAGCCCTTTTTTTCAATTGAAGCAATAAATCTGTTTTGCTCATATTGGTTCTTAATCTCACAAAAAAAGTGATTGACTCATTTTAAAATTTTTTTACGGAATTCCTTTCAATGAAAATATAGGGAATCTCAATTTTATTATCAATAATTGGGTATTGCCTATTATTGAATTCAATTGATGTCTTAGCATTGTTTTTACTTTGAAGTATTGCCATCAACGCAAGATTTCCAATTATTTTTGTCGACTGACCTATTGTTGTGATAGCTGGTCTATACATTCTAGATGATTCAATGTTATCAAATCCAACTATCGATATATCGTTTGGAACATTGTAACCTAAATCTAGTGCAGCACTTGCAGCACCCATTGCCATTTCATCACAAGCAGCAAATATTGCAGTAGGAATTTCTTTTTTTGATAAAATATCTTTTGTAGCCTTATATCCTGAATCAAAAGTAAAATTCCCTGACTTTATTAAATTTTCATTTACGCTAATATCGTTTTCTTTTAAAGCTTGAAGATATCCATCAAGTCTAAATTGACCACTTGTTTGATCTACTAAATTACCAGTAATCATTGCAATATCTCTGTGTCCATTCTTTATTAGGTAATTTACTAACTCACAACTTGCTTTTCTATTATCTACGTTAATACTGATAGAGTTCTTTAATCCCTTTATTAAAACACTAGCCTGAACAATTGGAAATTCACAAGAATTTAATACTTTACGACTTTTAGAGTTAATTTTCTCATTCAAAATAATTAAACCATCTATATACATTTGCCTAAATAAATTTACATATTTTATTTCTTTCTCAAGATTTTCTTGAATGCAACAAATTATGATTTTGTATCCCTCTCTATCTGCTTCTTCTTCTATCGTAGCTAGCAATTTTGAATTGAATGAATTTTCTAAATTAGGAACAATGATTCCTAAAATATTAGATTTTTTTAATACCAAACTTCTGGCTGCTTGATTAGGTAGATAGTCAAGTTCTTTTGCAGCAGCTAATACCCTTTGTTTTGATTTTTCATTAACTCTTGTATTACCATTTAATACTCTAGATACTGTTGCCATAGAAACTCCAGATTTATTTGCAACATCCTTGACTTTTGCTCTCATAATCTTTGCCCCTTATTTATCAAAAAAATAGATTAATTATAGAGGTAATTGCAATAAAATTTACACTTTTGAAAATTTGCCCCTAATCCTATATTTATTTAGCACTATAACCTTTTGGTACAATCAAATATATAGTGGATGAATTTTAGAATTATCTCTATAGTATCTTTAATCTGATTCATTTAATCTAAAGATTCTGTTTATAATTGCTACAATGGTTATTCCCAAAATTATTAGTATAACTCCCATCATATTTGCATATCCAAAATTATTATCAATTAAGGAAGTTTTATATAAATATAGTGGTAAGTTAATTGTAGCATTTCCTGGTCCACCATTTGTCGTTAAAAATATTAATGTAAATTCTCTAAGCATACTAGTTGCTGCTATAATTACACATGTACCAAGTAAATTTCTAATCATTGGAAGAATGATTTTGATGTTAATTTGCCAATTTGATGCTCCATCAATTCTAGCAGAGCTGATAATGTCTATTGGAACATTAGATATACCTGTAAGTACAAGGATTGTAATTAATCCAGGAAATAATAGCCATGTAAGTGTTACAGTTAAAAATGCTGTATTTGTTGAGAAGAACCAATTCCATTGAAAAGGACTTCTAATAACAAATGATATTATTGAATTAATTAATCCCTTTTGTGAAGCACTAAAAATATTTAAAAATATTACAGCAAGTGCAGCCATTGAAATCACATTAGGAATCATTATAATTGTTCTAAATACTTTCCAACTTTTAAATTTTCTTGAAAGTACGAAAGCTATAATTGTACCAAATGTTACATGAACCACAGATTGTAGTAATACCCAAACCAAAGTGTTGCATAATGCTTTTGTTAATTTTGAATCGCTAAATCCCTTTATATAATTATGGAGTCCAACAAAATCCAATGTTACACCACTTTTCCAATTGGAAAAAGAAGAACTAAATACGATAATAAGTGGTATTAAAAACACTAAACTGAATAATATTATGCTGGGAGTTAAAAATATTATGATATTTCTTTTTTTTACTTTCATATTGTTATATGTGAGCCTTTTTGAATTGTAGTGGCAGGAATTACCTGCCACAATTAATTCTTTTATAGATTTTCCTTAGCTTTATTAGAAAGAATAGTTGCGAATTCTTCGCCACTAATTTTACCTTTTGCTAATAGAGGATATTGAACACTGATTTCATCAACTACGTTTGCGTACCATAGACTTTGGAAATCGTTAATTTTATGTTTTGCAGATATTGCGTTCCTAATAATTTCAGTTACTAGTGGTTTAGATTTTTCACTTGTTACGTTTGGATTATCTGGAGTATTTCCTGTTTTTTCAAGCATTAATTTTTGGCTCTCTTCACTTGTTAAGAACTTAACAAAAGCTATAGAGGCTTTAATCTTTTCAGCACTCTTGGCACAAACGCTAAAACCAATTTCACCACTATTATACATTGTATTGCCAGGGAACTTAGCTGTACCTACTTTCTTAGCAAATCCAGGTGATACCATGGTATCATCATAGAAAGAAGGTATCATCCAAGGACCATTCGCTATAATAGCTGTTTGTCCCATATAGAAGTTTGATGCAGCATTTTCATACTTTCCACCGATAGCATTAATAGTTGTATAATTCATAAATAATTTTTGTATATTATTTGCTGCGTTGATGAATTCAGGAGTGTTATAATTTTTAGGTAGTCTTGTATTCATAAATTTAGCACCTGCATCATCACTTGCAATCATTGCACACATCATTAATGATGTTACCCAACCAGAATCAGCAGTATCCATTGATACTGGAGTAATGCCAGCAGCTTTTAACTGTTTACATTGTTTAAAAAACTCATCCCAAGTTGTAGCTGGTACCTTAATTCCAGCTTTTTTAAATAAATCGATATTATAGAAATAACCAATTTCTTGTTTTGGGCATGGAATAGCTAATAATTTTCCGTCTCTAGAGTTAACAACTATACCTCCTTCTGACATAGTGCTTTCCCATTGAGAGTCTACATATGGTGTTAAATCAACAATTTTATCTTTCATCATATCTAGTAAATTCTGACCACCTGTATACATTACATCTGGTAGAGAGTCTGAAGCATATAAAACTTTCATTTTATTAACGTAGTTTTGATCTCCAGGAATTTCTTCAATTTCAACTTTATATTTACCCACATAAGTTTTATTGAATGTCTTTACTCTTTCCTCCATCCAAGGTGCCATAGTGTTTACACCAATACAGAACGTAGGAAAATTGATTGTTACAACTGAATCATTTTGTGTTTTTGTTTCAGAGGTACCGTTTGCAAATAATGGTGTTACTAATAAAGCTAATACCATTAATAATTTAATTAATTTTTTCATTTTATATTCTCCTTTTCTAATGAAATTTAAATTTATTATCCTTTTATAAATTCTGATACCATATCCATATATAAAAACGTAGACATAAACTACCGACAAGCCTTTTGGGCATTAACGTTTTCAACAATATGATAAACTATGGTCAATTGTAGTAAAGCATTCGAGGCTTATATATGAAAGCTAGAGTAGAGAAAAGTAGGCCAATCAGCCCATAATTTCAGGTATCATGCAAAATAGAAAGCACCCTACCGGAACCTTGTTTGTG
>JAENWY010000063.1 GCA_016649775.1 Spirochaetaceae bacterium | reverse complement strand
TAGTATAGTGACTAAATCTGGCATAATTTGAATATACCAACACAATAATATAAAATTACTTGCAGACTTTTTTTGTAATTTACTATAACCACTCCTTAATTATTAGTTAATTAATAAAAACCTTTAAATGATTTAATCATTTTTATTTATTAACTAATTGAATCATCAAATTTTCGATTTGTTTTAAGTAAGTATAAGCTAAGGAATATCAGAAGAAAAACTATAGTTAATATATAAAAAAAGAAACAAAAAAAATTTAAACAATTAATAGATCAAAAATGACAGCAAGCTTAGAAGTTGTTTACTAAAATACTACAAATTAATGATTTATCAAATTATAATAGAGTTTTGTGTTAAATAATGACAGTTTAATAAAAAAAAACTTGCCAAGGTCTAATTTTTACGGTTATGCTTTTGAATAAAGGTGGAAAAATGGTTAAAAAAGTTAATAGAGCTCAAGTAGCAAAAGCAATTGGAGTAAGTGAATCTACTGTTTCAAGAGCTTTAAATGATTCTTCTTTAATTTCAGAAGAAGTAAAAAACAAAGTGAGAATAAAGGCAGAAGAATTGGGATATTTCCCGTCCCATACTGCCACTTTATTTGCTACAGGACGAAGTTATTCAATTGGTTTAGTTGTTCCTAATTTTGAAAAAATTCTACCTTTTACTCGAAGTTACTTCCCATCCCTTCTTGATGGACTTCTTTTGGGAGCAACTAATGCGGGATATAATGTTGGGATTGTAGTATCAGGAAAGTTAGGTAAATATAGAAATTATTCAGAACTTGTTAATTCTAAAAGTTTTGATGGTTTGGTATTTGCGGTATCACCAGAGCATGAGGGGTCTTCAGATGAATTAATAAAAAATCACATTCCTTTTGTTTTAGTTAATAACTATTGTGAAGGTGCTTCTAGTGTTTATGCCAAACCAGATGTTGGTATGGAAAAAGCTTTTTTACATGCAGCAAGTCTTGGTCATGACAAAATTGGGTATATCTGTGGAGATCTTAATTATAAAAATGGAGAAGATCGTTTAGAAACATTCACACGACTGGCAAGTAAATTTAATATTCAAACAGAAATTGTTTCTGGAGATTTCTCTTATCATTCTGGCTATGATGGATTTAAAAAATTTGGAAGTAAATTAGGAAAAGAATTTGGACTTGTAATGACTTCTTGTGATAGACAAGCTTTTGGTTTAATTGATGCCTGCAAAGATAATGGATTAAATGTTCCAAAACAACTTTCAATTATTGGCTATGATAACTTTGTAGCAAGCAATCCTTATGCACTAACTACGGTAGATCACCCTATTACAAATATGGGTAATGAAGCAGCAAGACTATTAATTAAAATGATTGAAAAAAAGAATAATTATACAGAACAAATATGGGTTGATACAGACTTTGTTATTAGAAACACAACATCGAGGAGATTTAAATGAAACTTTTAATGGTCGGTCTTGGAAGTATGGGTTGCTATCATATGAAGAAATTTACAAATCTTGGTATGCAAATTGTAGGTGGAGTAGATCCTGATATTGAAAAACAAAATAACGCAAAAAAGTTATATAACATACCTTGGGTTGGAGAAAAAATAGAAGATTTTCCATTTAAAATGGATGCTATTTCCATAGCCGTCCCTGATTCTCTTCACAAAGAATGCTACTTGAAAGCAATAACATTTAATAAACCACTTTTCCTTGAAAAACCGCTTTCTTGCAATTTAGTAGATGCTTTAGAACTTGAAGAAAAAATTGGAGATAACTGTATAATTAATTACTCAAAGAGAAATGTTATTGCCTTATTTGAATTAAAAGAAATTCTAGAACAAAAAATTCTTGGGAAAATTAAAAAAGTTAATATCGATTATAATCAAGATTGGCTTACAAAAGAAGCTAAAGTAGAATGGATGGAAAATGATAGATTTCTTTGGCGATTATCTCCAATTTATTCTGCTGGAGGATGTATTGCTGATTTAGGGAGCCATCTACTTGATTGCCTTTTTATTCTTTTTAATACTGTAGAATTTAAAGAAACTGTCTTTGAAAGAACTTTTAAAGAAGAACTTGAAGATGGCCTTATAAATTATAAATCAACTAAAGAAAATAAATATCATCTTTTAGATTACATAAGTGGAAAACCTAAGATTTATGTAGATTATAGAGCTAATTATTTGATTGATTCTAATATCCCCTGTTCATTTAGTTGTAGCTTTTTATCAAAAAAATATAGTGAAGCAATGATTATAAGAATAATAGGTGAAAACGGAGAGGCTTTTATTGATTCTTCTAAGGATCGAAATAATGTTAGTTTGAAGATTGATGAAGGTTTTGAAAAAATCAAGGGATCTGCGATTGTACCTACCTATACACAATTTAAGAATTTTGTTGAAAAAAAGACTCAACATGATTTACCAACAATTCACAGAGCTGTAGAGATTCAACAAATTTTGCAGGAGGTACTATTTTGCCAATAGAAATTGGAGCAGTAATTAACGCAAATGAAATTACAGCACAAAGTATTAATCAAATTAAAAATGCAGGTTTTAAAACTATTAATATATTCTTCTGGGAATCTTTAGAAGAAATTGACTTAAATAATCTAGCAAAGATAATGTATGGGTGTGAAATACCCGTTTCTTGTCTTTCAATTTTTGGAAATCCTTTAAGAGAAGATATAAAAGGAGAACAAATAAGACAAGCTTGGAAAACCTTAATTAAAAATTCTTCATTATTTGGGAATCCATATGTTTCCGGCTTTGCTGGAAGAAAATGTGGTGCAAGTGTAAATGACTCAATAGTAAGTTGGAAAACATTTTTTTCAGAACTTCTTGATTATAGTTATGAAAAAAATGCTAAAGGAATTTTATTTGAAAACTGCCGTATGGGTGATACTTGGAAAAATGGTAAATGGAATATTGCTATTAATCCAGATGCCTGGAATTTAATGTTTAATGAAATAAATGATGAAAAAATGGGGTTCCAATGGGAACCTTGTCATCAAGTTGAATCATTTATTGATCCATTAAAGCAACTCACAAATTGGATTCCAAAGATAAAACATATTCACGGTAAAGATGGTAAAATTGATTATAATTTATTAAGCGAAAAAGGCTATTTCGGTAAAAATAAAGTATTTGAATATACTCTTCCAGGTAGTGGTGATACGTCATGGCAAAGTATTTTTGAAATCCTTGAAAATAATAATTATAAAGGAACTGTGGATTTAGAATTCCAAGGAGAATCCTTTATTCAAAATCTTAATAGAGCTAAAAAATCTTTAAGATATTTACAACAATCTAGAGCTAGTGTGTTCTCTGAAATAAAAATAATAAATAATAGCTCCTTATTAAGTAAATAATTATCTAATTAAATGTAATAAAAAAAATAAAACTTTATTTATCATATAAACCATGCTAAAATACTTATAGAGTTATTATGCACGCGGGTGCATAACTGCAATGTTAGGAGGTAAGCATGTTAAATTATGGAATGGTTGGTGGTGGACCTGGCGCCTTTATTGGAGATATCCATCGTAAAGCTATAAGAATAGATGCACTTGCAAAATTAACTGCTGGTTGTTTTTCAAGAAATGTTGATAAATCTAGAAAATTTGGGAAAGAATTAGGAATTGAAGAAAATTGTTTGTATTCCAACTTTGAAGAAATGGCAAAAACAGAAGCTACTAAGAAAGATGGAATATCATTTGTCGTTTGTGTTACTCCCAATGTATCTCATTTTATAGTTTGCAAAACTTTTCTAGAACAGGGGATTAATGTTGTTTGTGATAAACCTTTAACTTTTACCAGTCATCAAGCTCGTATTTTAGCAGACATTGTAAAACAAAAAAATTTATTATTTGCTGTTACATATACCTATACTGGTTATCCTGCTATTAAACAAATGAGGGAGATGGTAAAAAAAGGTGATATAGGAAAGATAAGATTTGTTAATGCTGAATATCCACAAGATTGGTTGGCAATGCCTTTATCTGAGGATAATAAATTAGCTCCTTGGAGAATGGACCCTAAAGTATCTGGTATTACCAATTGTTTGGGAGATATAGGAACACATATTGAAAATCTAGCAGCATTTGTTACTGGATTAAAAATAAAAAAAATTAGTGCACATCTTGATTCTTTAGTTGAAGGTAGAATTCTCGATGATAATGCAGTTGTAAATATTGAATATGAAAGTGGCGCTAAAGGCTTATATTGGTCTAGTCAAATTGCATTTGGTAATGATAATGCTGTTCGAATAAGAATTTTTGGAGAAAAAGGTGGCTTAGAATGGGTTCAAGAAAATCCAGATCATTTTATTTTCACTCCTTGTGATAGACCTAAAGAAATTTGGAGTCGTGGTAGAGATTCATTTGAAAACCCAGCACAAAAATATTCAAGAATTCCAGCAGGGCACCAAGAAGGACTCTTTGAAGCTTTTGCTAATATTTATAAATCTTATATAAAAGCTTTAACCAAAAAGAATAATGGTGAAAAACTGAGCGTTGAAGATTTTGACTTTCCAACAGTGGAAATGGGATTTGATGGGGTAAATTACATAGAGAAGTGTTTTGAAAGTAATAAAAACAATTCTGCATGGATTAAAATTAACGAATAAATTTGGAGGACACAATGGCAAGACCAGTAACAATTTTTACAGGACAATGGGCAGATTTACCTTTTGAAGAGGTTTGTAAAATAATAGGAGGAATGGGCTATGATGGATTAGAAATTGCCTGTTGGGGTGATCATATGGATGTTAAAAAAGCAGCTACAGATCCAAAATATATTGAAGAAAAAAAGGCTATACTATCAAAATACAATTTAAAATGTTGGGCATTAGGAAATCATCTTGGTGGACAATGTGTTGGTGACGCTTTTGGAGATCCAAGACTTAAAGATTTTGCTCCAAAAAGTTGCAAAACTGATGAAGATATTCGTGCTTGGGGCATACAGACAATGAAGTATACAGCTCAGGCCGCAAAGAATATGGGTTGCTATGTAGTAACAGGATTCCTTGGTTCTCCTATTTGGAAGTATTTATATTCTTTTCCTTCAACTTCAGAAAAAATGATTGAAGAAGGATTTCAAGAAATTTATGATTTATGGACACCTATTTTTGATGAGTTTGATCGTTGTGGAATTAAATTTGCTCATGAAATACATCCATCTGAAATAGCATTTGATTATTATACAACTCAAAGACTTCTTGAGAAATTCAACAGAAGGGAAACCTTAGGAATCAATTTTGATCCAAGTCATCTAATTTGGCAAGGCCTTGATCCTGCCCTATTATTTAGAGATTTCTCCGATAGAATTTATCATGTTCACATTAAAGATGCTTATGTAAAACTTGATGGAAAAAGTGGCCTTCTAGGTTCTCATATTCAATTTGGTGATTTACGTAGAGGTTGGAACTTTGTATCACCTGGACATGGAACTGTAAATTTCGAATATATTATTAGAGAAGCTAATGCTGCAAACTATCAAGGACCTCTTTCAGTAGAATGGGAAGACAATGGAATGGATCGAATATTTGGAGCAAAAGATGCCCTTGCATTTACTAGAAAAATTGACTTTGCTTCTTCAAATGTTAATTTCGATGGAAATATGGAAAACTAATGAATAAATCACAATATTCCATCGAGGTAAAAGATATTGTTAAAGAATTTTCTAGTGTTAGGGTTTTAGACCAAGTAACAGTTGGTATAAAACCCGGCGAGATTATGGGATTAATTGGTGAAAATGGTGCTGGTAAAAGTACTTTAATTAAGATTATTTGTGGTATTTACCAGGCAACTAGTGGAACTATTTTTTTAGATGAACAACCTTGTTTATTAAAAGACTATGTTAGTGCAAAAAAACTAGGAATTGCTATTGTCCCTCAAGAATTTAATTTAATAAATCATCTTACTGTATATGAGAATATTTTTCTTGGAAATGAGATTCATAAGGGAATGTTTTTAAATAAAGCTCTTATGAGAGAAAAGGCCTCTAAACAGATGACAGCTTTAAATATGTCAGTTGATGTCAATCAATTAATAAGTAAATTAAGTGTTGCTGAAAAACAAATGGTTGAAGTTTCAAAAGCCCTTATGCTAGATGCTAAAATTTTAATTTTTGATGAGCCTACTACGACTTTGACAATCAAAGAGGTAAAAATCCTTTTTGATTTGATGAAAAAGTTGCAATCTAAAGGTGTAACAATGATTTTTGTAAGCCACAAATTACATGAAATTAAAACCATTTGCGACAGGGTTACTATTTTAAGAGATGGCAAATTAATTGCAATTGAAGAAATTGACGATATAAATGAAGAAGGTATTGCAAGACAAATGATTGGTAGAGACTTTAGCCAAGTATTTCCTCCTAAAATAGAAAGAATAGATGGAGATTTAATTTTAGAGATTGAAAACCTTAATATTAATAATTTACTAAAGAATATAAGCTTTAATTTACGTCGTGGTGAGATTTTAGGATTTGCTGGTCTTGTAGGAGCAGGAAGAACGGAAACCATGGAAGCCATAATGGGATTAAGAAAAAGAGACTCTGGTTTAATAAAGATAAATGGGAAAGAAATTACAATTAATAAACCACAAGATGCAGTAAAAAACAAACTTGGATATATAAGTGAAGACAGACAGGGAAAAGGAATAATACAGATTTTTGATATCCCTAAAAATATGAGTTTGATTTCAATTAAGAAGTATAAAAAAGGTCTATTTATAGATAAAAAGAAGGAAGATAATAAAGCTGAGGATTATATTGATAAATTTAATATTGTGGCATCTTCTAAAAAAATGGAACTTAAATACTTTAGTGGAGGAAATCAACAAAAAGTCTATATTTCAAAATGGATGGATACTAATCCTGAAATATTAATCCTTGATGAACCTACAAGAGGAATTGATGTAAATGCAAAACGTGAAATTTATGAATTTATACATTCTCTTGCAGAAAGTGGAATCAGTTGTATATTGATTTCCTCTGAAATGGAAGAAATTATCGGACTTTGTAGTCGTGTTTATGTGATGAAAGAAGGTCAAATCAGCAATTGCATAACAGGTTCTGCTATTAATGAAGAAGAAATAATGTTTAATGCAACAGGTTTAAAAGGAAAAATATAGTATGAGTGGACAAAAAGAAATTATTTCATATTTTAAAAAATTCAAGTTAAAAGATCATGCAATTGGTATTGCTTTTGTAATCTTATTTTTTGTTGCAATTATAGTTGGTTGGCCCAATTTTATAAAAATAAGAAATTTAACTAATATTTTAAGACAAGTATCTTATACAGGCATTATCGCCCTTGGAATGACACTTGTAATAATCTCCGGAGGAATTGATTTATCAGTAGGTTCTATGACAGTTTTTACTGGTGGTGTGAGTATTTATTTTCTTAATACTTTCGGACCTAATTCAATTTTGGGAATAGTAATGACAATTATTTTCAGTATTTTATTTGGTGGTCTTTGTGGATTTTTTAACGGAATAATGATTGCAAAATTTAGAATAGCTCCTTTTATTGTTACCCTTGGAACAATGAGTATTTTCAGATCATTAATTCAATATTTCTCAAATGCAGGAAATATTTTAAGTGTCAATACTATTTATGGAAAAATAGGAATGGCTTCTTTTTTTGGAATTCCTCTTCCTGTATGGATATTTGGTATTGTAGCCTTCTTATTACACATCTTACTAACAAATACTAGCATTGGTCGCTATATCTGTGCCGTTGGATCAAATGAACAGGTTGCCAATTACTCGGCTATAAAAGTTAATTTTATAAAATTAATACCATATGTAATAACTGGTTTAACAGTTGGTTTAGCAGCAATGCTATGGACAAGTCGCTTAAATTGTATCAATCCATCAGATTGTGCAGGGTATGAAATGGATGCCATTGCTGCCGTAGTAATTGGTGGGACACTGATGAGTGGTGGGAAAGGGAGCATTATTGGTACGGTATTAGGTGCAATAATGCTTGGTATAATTAATAATATGTTGGTTTTAGGGGGAATTAGTCCTTTTCTACAGCCAGCAGTAAAAGGATTTGTAATTATTATTGCTGTTTTACTACAGTACAATAATGAAAAAAAATAGAATTAAATTCATTTGGAGGTAAAAATGAAAAAATTAGTTATTTCTCTATTGTGTTTAACCTTAGTTGCAAACTTTGCTTTTGCACAAGGTCAAGAAGAATCAAAATCTATACCAAAAATTGGTATTGCCGTTCCTTCTCCAGATCATGGTTGGACTGGTGGTATTGGTTGGTGGGCAGATAAAGCTGTTGAAGAATTAAAAGTTCAGTATGCAGGTAAATATGAATTTAAAGTACTTCATGCAGATGGTTATGCAAAGCAAATTTCTGATATTGAGGATTTGTCTGTTTGGGGTATGGATTACCTAGTAATTTTACCACATGATTCAGCTCCTCTTTACCCTAGTGTAAAAGCTGCACATGACGAAGGAATCGAATGTATAGTAGTAGACCGTGGTTTCTCTGATGCACAAGATTTTGGATATCTATATGTAGCTGGTGATAATCCTGGTTTAGGAAGAGAGTCTGGAAAGTATCTAAGTAAATATATGATGCAAAATAGTTTAAAAAATTATGTTGTAATGGGTGGAATGCCTATTCCAATTGATGAACAGAGAATGACAGCTTTCTTTACTGAAATGGAAAAAGTTCCTAGTTTAGTAAACCTTCAGGGTGGTAGAAGTTATGAATATTCAAACTGGTCAACTCAAAAAGGTTTGGAGATTATGGAGAACTTCTTACAGATGTTCCCAGAAATTGATGCTGTATTCTGCCAAGATGATGATGTTTTAACTGGTGTATTACAGGCTATTAAAGAAAGTGGAAGAAACGATATTAAAATCGCAATGGGTGGAGCTGGATCAAAAGTTGCATACAAGAAAATTATGGATGATAATTCTATTGTAAAAGCTACAGCTACTTATCCACCAAAGATGATTTATGATGCTATTCTTCTTTGTCTTGATGTTGCAGAAGGAAAGAGAAGCAATGCTTTCAATACAGCAACAAAAAAAGAAACTATTATTTTGCCATCAGTACTTGTAGACAAAAATAATGTAAAAGATTTCTACGAACCTGCTTCTGTTTTCTAGAGACCAATTTTAAAAAATCGTCCCTACGCGAGGGGCGATTATATTCAAATCATAATTAAATTTCATTTCTATATTAAGATTATTTTCAGTCCTGAATTAATGGAGTGTTAATAAGGTTATTTAAAAAATAGGGTTAATATTATCAGGAGATAGACAGTGACACCCAAACAAAGAGTTTTTGAAAGAATTGCAGGAAATAAAGTTGATAAAATTCCTAATTTAAGTATTTCATCTCTTTTTTCAGCAAAATATGCAAATATCGATTATGATACTTTCTGCTGTGATTATAGAGCTCTTGTTGCTGCTCAAAGCAAAACAGCAAAGGATTTTGGGCTTGATGTTCTTTCAACAATAAGTGATCCCTATAGGGAGACCTATGATTTTGGTGCAACTGTAACATTTTTTAAAGATAATCCACCTGTTTGTAATATTCCAACTTTTAATAATTTAAAAAATTGGCATAAATTAAAAAAATGGAATCCTTTTGAATCTAAAAGATTTCTAGATAGACTAAAAGCGATAAAATTATTTAAAAAAGATTTTGGTGATGAATATCCAATATTAGGTTGGGTTGAGGGACCTCTTTCTCAGTTTTGTAATTTAGCAACTCTAAATTTTGGTATGAAGATGTTAAATAAAAATGAAAATGAAATTAGAGAAGTCCTAGATTTTAT
>JAENWY010000343.1 GCA_016649775.1 Spirochaetaceae bacterium | reverse complement strand
TTTCTCTATATCAACTTTACCCATATAAATATCACAATCAAGTCCTAAAAGAGCAGCGGCAGTAGCTAAGGCTACACCATGTTGTCCTGCACCTGTTTCTGCAATAATTTTTTTATAGCCCATTCTTTTAGCAAGAAGTGCCTCTCCTATACAGTGGTTAATTTTATGAGCACCAGTGTGATTTAAATCTTCTCTCTTTAGATAGATGTCTGCACCACCGATAGCCTCAGATAATCTTTTTGCATAGTAAACTGGAGAAGGACGACCAACATAATGTATTAGCAATGATTCATATTCATCCATAAAAGAGGTATCATTAACAGCTTCTTTGTATTGCTGTGCTACTTTATTCATAATAGCTGCTAGTTCTTCTGGAATATAAGCTCCCCCATATTCACCAAAGTATCCATCACTGTTTGGTAGGTTTTCTGTATTAAGGTCTTTTGTTATTAAATTTGACATATTTTATTTTCCTTTATGTTTGGGGTTTCTGTTAATAGATACATGTTACTATTAATAGTAACATGTTGTCAACAATAATATTTTCTTTTTTTATAAATAAGATTTTCTTATAATTTTTGTTTTATAATTCCCAAAGTTCTGATTTAGTTGTTGAAATAGCTTGTGCTCCTGCATTAAGAGCTGCCATAATGTCTGATTTATCACAAATTAGACCACCTGCAACAACAGGAACTCTAGTAATAGAGTTTATTTGACTAATTATTTTTGTTACAAGACCGGGCATTATTTCCAAAAAATCTGGTTGTAATGTATTGATATGGTTTTTGATTGTTGCAAGAGCCATTGAATCTACAACAAAACTTCGCTCTCCCGCAATCATATTAAGTTCTTTAGCTCTTCTCACTAAATTTTGTTTTGTACTAATGATTCCATCAGCTGTCGTATGTTCTTTTATGAAATCTACACCGACATCTCTATTGTTTAATCCTTGGATTAAATCAACATGGACTATTGCAATCTTCCTGCTTGCTTTTACTTTTTCAACTATCTTATCAATATTACAAATTGTACCATATAATATAAATACAACATCACAATCAGATAAAATCGCTTTTTCTAAAAGTTGATCATCTTTTATAGCGGCAATAATAGGGGAGTCTAAAAAAATTTCTCTGATTTCATTATCTTTCATTATACAATCCTCTTTGCTAATTAATATTCTAGCAAGATCTTTTTTTATAAACAAAGTATAACATAATAAAAAGGATAATTGATATTAGATTTTTCTAAATCAATTATCCTAATTAATATATTAAACAGTAATTCTTAATTTACTTTCATACTGCTTTATAAGTTTTACAAAATTTCATATATTCTGATTTATCAATATTTTTTGTAGCAACTATATCTACATTAGTTCCTGCAACATTGTGGATTAAAACATCACCAATACTAATAGGAGCTTTCACTTTTGTTTCGTGTATTTCTTTCATAATATCAAAGATTTTATCTTTTGGAATATCTTCTTTAGTTTTAACGGAAACCATTGCAAGCTCACCATCAATAACTTTAATACTACTAGTAACAATACGAGTTGGGTTAGTTAGTTCTTTATGAGCATAACGTTCGCCTATTTTACAATTGTTTCCACTAACACTTAAAACAACTTTTTTATTATCATCAAAATCTACAGTTAATGCACATCCAATAGGACAACCAATACAGGTTAATTCTTTTATACTCATTTTATTCCTCTTCTGTTTTAATTGTAATTGATTTGATTTCTGGGTAATCTGCTAATTGTTCTTTTTTTAGAACTATATTTTCCATTTCACCAGGAGCTAATACTTTCTTCTTAGTCTTCTTAATCAATTTGTCATCAAAATAAAGGCTAATATATCGGCCTTTATAAACGTCAGCTACTCTGAATCTGATTGTTACTATATCTGACAT
>JAENWY010000347.1 GCA_016649775.1 Spirochaetaceae bacterium | reverse complement strand
TAGCAAAGAAATCAAATGGACAAAAGTATTTCCTATTTTTATTATCTATTTTGTACTGGCCTCAATTATTACAACTGTTTTAGTAAATAACGGTGTTGATGCAGCTATTTTCAATCCAATCAAATCCTTAAGTAAATTCTTTATTGTATTTGCTATGAGTGCAATTGGTCTTAATACAAATATAGTAGAACTTGTAAAAAAAGGTGGAAAACCAATTCTACTAGGTCTTTGTTGTTGGATAGGAATTACTCTTGTAAGTTTAGCTCTTCAAAGCATGTTAGGTATTTGGTAAAAATTAACTTCAATTCATAAAGGCACCTGAGGGTGCCTTTATGAATCTTTTAAAGTGTATAAAAATTAAAAATTGTGTTAATATAAACAACATATATGCAACAAATACAATAATACTGCAACATTTAATGTATATTATACAATAAATATTGTATATTCATACATTTTTTATTATAATTACTTTATTACTGTTGCAAAGCACTTGCAATTGCAACAGATATTATATAATATTTCACCAATTTAGGATAATCCCAAAAGGATTGCATCATATACACAAGGAATAAATTTTGACATACCTTATTTTAGAAGATGCCACTTATTACAGTGGATTCAGCTTTGGAGCTCATGCTCCTACTATTGAGCAATTAAAAGAAAATAAAACTACTGGTGAATTAATTTTTAATACTAGTATGGTCGGTTATCAAGAGATAATAAGTGATCCATCCTATGAGGGGCAAATAGTTAGTTTTACTTATCCGCACATTGGAAATTATGGTATTAAAATTGGAGAAGAGGAGAATATTTTAGATAAAAATATTCATGCCAAAGCAATTGTTGTTAAAGAATATTATCAAGGTAGTGTAGCAAGTGATAGAATTACCCTCCAGCAATATTTACAAGATAATAATATAGTTGGTATTAGCGGTGTTAATACTAGAGATTTAACATTACATCTAAGAGATAATGGTTTTAAAAGAGCTACAATAATTGAATGTGAAAAATTAGGAAAGGCAGAATTAGATACAGTTGTATCTCATTTATTAGCATTTCCTTTTATTTCGTCTTTGAATCCTGTTGAAAATGTATCTACTAAAGAAATAATTGAAAATCCTAAAATAAATACACCAGTGCAAAAACTATATGACTCTAAAAAACATTTTGCTCTTGTTGATTTTGGTATTAAGAAATCTATTATTAAATGTCTTTATAAAAGAGGAGTCCAGATAACATTATTTCCTCCAAGCTTTACTCCCGATGAAATATTAAAAGGTAACTATGATGCCCTTTTCTTAAGTAATGGACCAGGAGATCCTGAAGTACAAACCATGGCTATTGAAAGTGTCAAAAGATTAATGGGTAAACTTCCAATCTTAGGTATTTGTTTAGGTCATCAAATTATAACCTTAGCAATCGGTGGTACTACTAAAAAGATGGCCTTTGGTCATCATGGAGCAAACCAACCTGTAACTAATCTAGAAACTAAGAAAACCTTTGTTACTAGCCAAAACCATAGTTTTGTTTCTTCCTCCCTCCCTGAGGGAACAAATATTTGGTTTATTAACTCTAATGATATGAGTATTGAAGGAATTAAAGTTCCAAAATATAAAATGATGAGTGTACAATTTCACCCAGAAGCAGGTCCCGGTCCTAGAGAAGGTGAAAGTATTTTTGATGAATTTATTAAAGGTGCCAACTAATGAGTAAAAGAGAAGATATCCATAAGATATTAGTTATAGGATCTGGTCCAATTATTATTGGTCAGGCATGTGAATTTGATTACAGTGGTACTCAAGCTATTAAGGCTCTTAAAGAAGATGGTTATTATGTAATCCTAGTTAATCCAAATCCTGCTACTATGATGAGTAC
>JAENWY010000085.1 GCA_016649775.1 Spirochaetaceae bacterium | reverse complement strand
TAAATAATTAGTAAGTTTCACCAGATGGGTCAGTAGAATGTGAATTAGCATTCTTTGGCTCTTTCTTTTTTAGTAGGGTTGCTTTAGTTATATTAAGTCCTTTGTTTTTAAGAGCTAGTGATATTTTTTCTAAATCTCTTTTTTTCTTATTTTCTTCATCAAATAAGTACGTTTGAACCATTGTATCTTTATTATATGTTTGATAAAGCCCCACACCTAACAATCGAACAGGACTTTTAGTCCATTTTTTATTTAATAAAGTTTTAGCATATTCATAAATTTGTTCAGCATTATAAATTGGAATATCAGGAGTCATTTGAGAAGAGAATGTACTAAAATCACTATAGCGAATTTTAATACCAATTGTCCTTGCCATTTTATTTTCAGATAATGATCTATATAATATTTCATAGCACATATCTAAAAGATTGGTATATAATACATCAATTGAGCCTATATCTTCTATAAAAGTTCTTTCAGTAGAAATAGAATGAGATTTAGTCTCTCCTTCAAATATGCCAACATCAATACCTCTACAAATATTGTAGAGATAATAACCCATAGACTCACCAAACATGCTTGTTAAACTTTTTACTGTAAACGATCTTAACTGTTCATTAGTTTTTATATGTTTTTGTTCTAATTTCTTTTGTGTAACCTTTCCAACTCCCCAAAGCCCTTTCAGTCCAACCGCATCAACAAATTCAATTTCTCGTCCTTTTTCTACAATACAAATTCCATCAGGTTTATTAAAATCACTTGCCATTTTAGCAATTAATTTAGATGGTCCTATTCCTACACTAATGCTTAATCCACTAATATCCTTTACTTTTTTTTTAAGAGTTAATCCTGCCTTAAAAGGATGACCAAAAATGGTAGTTGTGCCGCTCATATCAAGAAAGGCCTCATCCACCGAAATTTGACGAATATTAGAGGAGAAGCTATTAAATATATTCATTACTTCTCTGGATTTTTCTAAATAACGAGAATAGTTTCCGCTAATTACTATAGCAGATGGACATAATTGAAGAGCCCTTACCATTGGCATAGCAGAGTGAACTCCATATTTACGCGCTTCATAATTACAAGTAGAGGCAACAGATCTTGGTCCCTTTCCTCCTATAATTACAGGCTTCCCTTCAAGGGATGGATCATCTAGCATCTCTACAGATGCAAAAAAAGCATCAAGATCAACATGAAAATATACTTTATCTTCTGCCATTAATTGCTCCATCGAGTATAATTGCAATAGCTTCTTCCTCACTGATTCCTATACTTTTAATTAATAGGGGATAGTGAGATACAGAAGTTAATCCGGGAAGAGTATTTACTTCATTTAATAATAAAGTTCCATCTTTAAAATAGAAAAAATCTATTCTAGCATATGATTTTAGATTAAGTATCTTAAAAATTCTTTTTGCAATATATCTAATGTTTTCTTTAACTTTTTCATTTAAATTAGGATTAGTGTTCATTGTAGCACCGTTTTCTTTAGCATATTTTAAATCATAGGAGAGAATTGTGTCTTCCCCTGGTTTTACTACAATTCCTGGGCCACCAATAATAATCTTACCCTCATGTTCAAGTGCTGCACATTCAATTTCTTCCATGCAATCATAAAGTGGTTGAACTAATACTCTATTACTATATTTGAATGATTCCTTTATTATTTCTTGGAATTCAATTTCATCAATTTTCTTTTTGATTGCATGAACTCCCACAGAACTTCCTGTTGTTTCACTTTTGATAAATAATTTAGTTCCAAATTTTTTAACTACTTCTTTATATGTATAATTATTAAAAATATCAAATACAATAGATTCAGTTGTTTTTATATCATGGTCTTTTAATATGGAACTGCAATGGGCTTTTGACATACATATAGCAGAGGCAACATTATCACATCCACATGTTTTTATATTTATATAGGATAGTAGACCTTGTAACCTACCATCTTCACCATAACAACCATGAGTTACCGGGAATGCTATATCTATGTTTAATATTTTTCCATTTAGAGAAAAACCTTTATTTGGAATTATTTCAAGTTTGTTAATTGGTTTTATATTATTTGTAATTTCATATAAGAAATCATTTTCATTTTGGAGATAGAATTCATTATTTTTTGAAATTCCAATTAAATAAACACTCTTAGTTAAATTCTTTAATAACGGATAAACCCCTTTGCTTGAAGATATTGAAACCTCATGCTCAGGTGAGGCTCCTCCATAAAGGAGTGCCACACTATACTTTTTTAGTCCCAATAGTAAATGATTATCTATCATTTTTAACTTTCTCCATTATTGCCTTTTGAACTATTTCTTTTTCATTCCAAGGTATTTTTTCATTCTTTCGTTGAATGGAGCT
Source organism: Spirochaetaceae bacterium (assembly GCA_016649775.1). GTDB lineage: Bacteria > Spirochaetota > Spirochaetia > Sphaerochaetales > Sphaerochaetaceae > Pleomorphochaeta. The sequence continues at coordinate 6,516 of JAENWY010000085.1, read as the reverse complement.
TTCATGACCTTTTCCTAAAAATAATACGACATCTCCAACCTTAGCAATATTTATAGCTTTGTTTATAGCTTCATTTCGATTTGATATATCATAGACAATACAATCTCCACTGATGCCTGATTTAATGTCTGACGATATTTTTTCATTTGACTCGCCTCTAGGATCTTCTTCAGTGATTATTATTATATCACAAAAAGAAGAGGCTATTTTCCCCATTTGAGATCTTTTACAAATATCTCTTTCGCCACCTGAACCAAACAATGCAATTAATTTTCCTCTCTTTGGTTTAACATGTTTTACAATATGATAAAGGGCATCACCCGTATGGGCAAAATCTACAATAGCTGTAAAATTAAAGGGATTATCAATTATATTAAATCTTCCCTTTATTGTTTCTAATTTATCAAGATTATTCAATATTATTTCTAATGGTATATTTGTTAAAATGGAGGCTGCTTTTGCAGCTAAAAGGGCATCGGTTATAAATACATCAACTAATAAATTGCTAATATAAGATTTATTATTCATAATAATTTTTATGGGAGAGAATTCATTTTCTTGTTTAATTGTATAATTTAAATCTCTTTTTAATACAAAAATTGGATGATTTTTAGCAACTTGTAAACATTCTTTTAAATGAGGATTGTCTAGTGTTGAAATAAAATAGGCTCTATCTTTTAACTTTCGGATTAAATTACATTTAGCATCAATATATGAGTCTATTGTTTTATGTAATTCAAGATGTTCGCTGGTAATTGTTGTAATTATTCCTAAATCAAATTCTAGGGTATTTAATCTATCCATTTCGCTAGAAAGTGAATGTGATGTTGCCTCTAGAATTAAATATTCAATATTATTATTAACACAAGTTCTAAATATTTTATGTAACACATTTGCCTCAGGTGTACTTTGTCTATTAGTTGAAGCTTTTAAGCCTGTTCCATCATCTTCATATACAGTACTTATTAATCCAACTTTATAATTAAATTGTTTTAAAAAATAATAGAGATAAGTTGCAGTACTACTTTTACCATCGGTTCCACTAATTCCAATAATCTTTAATTCTTTATCTGCTCTATCCCATAAATATGAGGAGACTATGGCAAAAGAACTTCGAGTGTTTTCTACTATTAAATAACCTATACCTTCTACTAAAGAATGTGGAATACTATCACATACAATGGTAGTTGCGCCTTTGTTAATTGCTTCATCTATAAATAAATATCCATTTGTATGAATGCCTTTAAATACAAAAAATACACTATCTTTTTCTACTTCTCGAGAATCATAGCATAAAGAGGTAATAATTGGAGAGAATGGTTTTTCTAAAAAATAAGAATTTGGTATATATTCTTGAAGTTTAATAATATTATTCATAATTAATAGTTTAGCAAGGGGTTTGAAATTTTACAACATAATTGTAATAAATGTATATTAAATATTAAGAGTAGGAAGATAAAGATACAATGCTATAAGATAACTTTATTAATGTTATAAAATACTTTAAAGTATTAATATAATAACTGATGGAGATTTTAAATGAATAAGAGAGTTGTAGTATTTTTTTCTATAATCTTGGTAGGAAGTAGTATTTTTTCATCTGTAGGAAGTAGTATTTTTTCATCTGTAATAAATAGTACATGGATTAATGAATCTCTCTCGGATTCTAGTGGTACTTTAAATCCAGCTAATTTAAGTTATAGGGCTGATGGATCTCCTGTTTTTGATTCATTTATATTAGTTGATGATAAATATCATAGTGGAAATATTAGTTCTATATTACAAAATCCTGAATCAAAATTAGGAGCTACTTTTTATGGTATAAACTTAGCTCTTTCACTTGGAATTTATAATTATTTAACCCAAGGAGAAGAAAAAAGTGATAGGTTTATTTATATAGGCCATACTATTTACTCTATTGGATTGGATTGGGGTTGGGCAACAGGTCCTGTATCTTTTGGATTGAGTATGAGCGGTGGCTCTGAGTTAATTAAAAATAATTTTTATTTAAGAAATAATGCATTTACTATTCCAGACTATTTTGTAAACACTTTTTTTTCTCGTTATGAGGTTGTATCTTCGTCTCAATTTTTTAAACTAGGATTTGGTTTCAGATATGAGATTTTTGATAACTTTTCTATCGGTATCGTTTCAACTTCGGATTTATCTGTTTACTCTACTAGTAAGAGTAATTTAGACTTTGCAGACTATCTTAAGAATGCTTGTATTGGATTTAGTAAGATAACTCCTAAATATGCAGAAAACGGGGAACTAAATTTACTTCGTTTTAAGTATTTTACTGATCTTCTTTATGTTGGTAACAATGATAATAGAGAAAAAAGAATATCGGCTGAATTTAGATTACAACTTAGCAGAGATTTTTATTCTTCAATTTATTTTGGTCTTCAAGAAAAGGATGATTCAATACTAAAGCTATTTCTTGTTGATGTTGATAAAGCTTCTTCTCATTTTGGTTTAACTTTTAGTTGGAATACTTATGATTTAATATTAAATACTGAAGTTCCTCTTGTATATTATTCTGGTTCTAATACTATCACTGATTATGTCGTTGCTACTGTTAAATTTTCCTATCAAATTTAAATAAAATACTTGCTCAAAATAATATTTATGCTATACTAAATGTAAACGTTTACATTTATTTTGTTTATGTTTATGTTTATATAAAAAACAAAATTTAGGAGTATGAATATGCTAAAAAATATCCCACCAATTATCTCCCCTGAACTACTTAAAGTTCTAGATGAAATGGGACATGCTGATGAATTAATTATCGCAGATGGTAATTTTCCAGGTTCTTCTTTATCTGATAATGTTATAAGACTAGATGGTCATGGTACTTGCGAAGTCCTAGATGCTATACTTAAATTATTTCCATTAGACCCTTATCAAGACAATGCCTATTTAATGGAAGTTGTTCCTGGAGATCCTGTTGAAACGCCTATTTGGAAAAATTATGAAATTATTGCAAAAGAAGGTGATAAAAACTTTAAGGGATTCAAACAGATAGAAAGATTTGCATTCTATGAAAGAACTAAAAAAGTATACTGTGTTATTGCTACAAGTGAAAAAGCTCTTTATGCAAATATTTTATTAAAGAAGGGTGTTATTTAAAATCCATTTTTATTAACAGATGAACAGGGTGGTTAAGTCTATCCTGTTTTTTATTTGTATAAGAAATGGTAAAAAAATCTTCCCTTAGGTTTAACTAAAGGAAGAAAATATATAATAAGGATTTATTAATATTTAATATTATTTAAGCTCTTCATCAAAACAAATAGCTACTTTACCACTTGTTCCTGATGCCATTAGTGCATAAGCTTCATCTGCTTTTTCTAGAGGGAATCTATCAGTAATTAAATCATCTGGATGAATGTTCCATCTTACAATTTTCTCAACTAAATCTTCCATTTTCCAAATACTTGTTACCCAACTTCCTATTAAAGTCTTTTGGTCATGTAATAAGTCTTCGCTAGGGTTAAAGTGAACAGTACCACCTTCTCCAAGCATTACAATTTTGCCCCATTTACGAGTAGCTCTAATAGCAGTTGCACGTCCTGGATCTGATGCTGAACAATCGAATGCTCTCTCAACTCCATGTCCACCTGTTACAGCTTTAACTTGAGCAACGTTATCAGGTCCAGCTAAGAACGCTTCATCAATTAATCCAAGTTTTCTTGCTACTTCAATTCTTGCAGGTTGAGTTTCAATACCAATAAGTTTGTTAGCCCCTAATGCTTTACAAAGCATTAAACAAGCAAGACCAACTGGGCCTAAACCAACAACTAATACAGCATCATTTCCTGATACACCAGCTTTTTCAATACCTTCATAAACTGTACCAAATCCACAAGCAACTTGAGCGCCATCTGAATATGAAAGGCTATCTGGTAGAAGAACTAGATCTTTTTCATCTGCTAGGAGATATTCAGCCATACCACCGTCTCTCTGCCAACCATAAGCTGCTCTTTTTGGAGATGTACAACTAATCATAAATCCTTGACGACATTCATGACAAACACCACAACCAGAAATATGATAAACAATAACTCTATCACCTTTCTTAAATCTTTTTAGGTTTGAGCCTTCTTCAACAATTTGGCCACAAGGTTCGTGACCTGCAATTTTATTCTGATAAGCTTCAGGACCTTTACCTAAATGTTCTCTGTAGATACATCTGATATCACTACCACAAATAGTAGAGGCTTTCATCTTTAGTAGAACCTGTCCAGGTCCTGGTGTTGGAATATCGAATTCTTTAAAAGCTACACTACTATCTCCAGGCAATACAGCCCCCATCATTTTACCTTTCATACTAAACTCCTTGTGTATTTGTTATTTTTGAAATTTTATTTAATAATACTTATTTAACAATTATTCCATCTTCATCCCAAAGATCATGCCAATCTTTAGCACTCTTCCATAAGAATACAGGACCTTTAACTAATCTGCAATTTTTTTCTACACTATTAAGTTTTTCTATTTCTTCTTCACTTAAAGGATTGTTGCAAACACTAGCTAGGTTAGAAATTATATTTTTTTCCTTTGTTGAGAATGGAATTGGAATAATATTATGAGCCTGTGCCCATTTTAGACATATAATAGCTGGATGAACATTATGTTTCTTTGCTAGTTCAAGAACTATTGGATCTGCCATATCAATAGCATCTTCATCATCTTTATCTCTATCTGGACGGTTTGGAGAACCAAGAGGACAGAATCCAATTATTCCTATGCTATTTAATTTAGCATATTCTCTAAATTTAACTTGTTGGAAGGTTGGATGTAATTCCATCTCTATGAATGCTGGTCTAATTTTACAATCAGGTAGAATTTTTTCAAGTTTAGCTATAGTAACATTTGATACACCAATTGCTTTAACAAGTCCAGTTTCTTGTGCTTTTTCCATTTCTCTCCAGCAAGCCATGAATTCTTCATGTATGTAAGGTCTTGCATTTTCAGCTCTACTACTTACATCACATTTAGGTGGATGAAAGTTTGGAAATGGCCAGTGGACTAGATATAAATCAAGATAATCTAATTGTAAATCTGATAAAGACTGTTTTAGAGATGGTATAACCTCTTCTTTATCATGTTTATCATTCCAAAGTTTACCTGTTATCCAAAGATCTGAACGCTTTATTTTCTTACCTGTAATTTTTCCATCCATTGCTTCTTTTAAAACAATTCCGATTTCTTTCTCATTCCCATAAACGCTTGCACAATCTATATGAGTATAACCATTTTTTATAGCTAGTCTAACACTATCCATTACCTCTTCATTAGATGCGTGATCTGAACCGAATGTTCCAAAACCTATGCATGGAATTTTAGTACCATTTGATACATTAACTTTAGGTGCTTCCATTTCTTTTCCCTCCTAAGATATCTTTATAATAAATCAGATATAAAATAATACAATGCTCAAAATGCGAAATAATTATACCATTATACGCAATATGTGCTATTATATTAATATGATTAAAATAGGATTGAAATTAGCATTTCATGATCACTACGATACAAGTGTGGCTTATGGAGTTCTAAAATATGCAAAAAAGAAAATTGACTGGGAAATAAATGGTGAGGGGCATTGGTTTAATAACAGTACCCAAGAATTAGATGCACTTATAGCTAGAATTGAAACTGAAGAAGAAAAAGAGAGATATGAGCTTTTAAATATTCCTGTGGTGGATATAGCAGGAGCAATCAGATCAAATAAATTCTCAACTGTACGAAATGATGATTGGGATACAGGTGTTAAATGTGGAGATTATCTTTATAAGATTGGTTCTAAACATTATGCAATTGCTTTGGTCTCTCATGTAGCGTGGGCTAGAGAGCGAATGATAGGGTTTTGTAGGGGAGCTGTATTAAATAGTGAAAAATTAAATACGTTCAGTCGACCTCTAGCTTGGTGGCAACAGCTTTATAGTGATACCAATCCTGAATTAGAAAAATGGCTTTTGTCCCTTGAACAAGGTACTTCATTGTTTTGTTGTAATGATTTATGTGCCATGAAGATTTCTGTGACATGCAGAAAGCTTAAGATAGATATACCATATGATCTTAGAATTCTAGGGGTTGATAATGAGGAATTATTATGTATGCTTGCAAAACCGACAATTTCAAGTATTGCTTTGCAATTAGAGAGTATCGGTTATACTGCTGCTAAAGTTTTAGATGAAATATTATCAAAAGAAAATGAATCTAATAAAATAGTTTATAGAATTCCCCCTTTAGCCATAGTAGAAAGAGAATCTACAACTATTATAGACAGAGAAGATTCTATTGTTGAAAATGCAATATCAATAATAAAAATGAATGTTTCTTCTATTTATAGTGTTTCGGATATTGTTGATCAGCTTCCTTGTAGCAGACGCTCTCTTGAAATAAAATTCAAAAAGGTAATGAATTCTAGTATTCATAATTATATAATTAATGAGAAATTAAACAGAGCAAATAGTTTATTACTCAGTACTAATGATAGCATTAAAG
>JAENWY010000249.1 GCA_016649775.1 Spirochaetaceae bacterium | reverse complement strand
AGCTGTTAGTACAAGATCTGATTTAATCATGGCAACAGGTAGATCGGATTATCCTAACCAAATTAATAATGTTCTTGGTTTTCCTTTTATATTTAGAGGAGCTTTAGATGTTAGAGCCTCTCATATTACAGAGAATATGAAGATGGCAGCAGCAAAATCATTAGCAGCACTGGCAAAAGAACCTGTGGATGAACAAGTTGAAAAAGCCTATGGTAGAAAATTTGAATTTGGAAGAGAATACTTAGTTCCTAAACCCTTTGATCCTCGTGTTATTGAATTTGAATCAGTAGCAGTTGCAAAAGCAGCTTGTGAAGATGGAATTGCAGCTTCCCCAATTACTGACTGGGAAGGTTATAGAAAATCTTTAGAGGAGAGAATGAAAAAATATTGGGTTTAATATTTAAATAAAATTCAATTATAAATTTATATAAGGACAGGATTTTCCTGCCCTTAAAAATACTCAAAAATTAAACTGATTATATTAAATTTAGAAAAGTATAGATATAATAAGTTTTTATATGATAATCTACATGTATGTTGAGATTACTCAACAAATACAATCTAGGAGAATATTTTGAACAAAGATATCCCTCATAAAAATGATGAATCTTCAGATTTTGATATAACCCGTAGTTTTAAAAAAAATAAACGAAAAAATAATGATAGCGGTAAGGGTATTTTAGTTTTAGCTCTTACAGCTTTAATAGTATCCTTCTATTCCAGTCTAGTCGGTTTAATACTTGGAATTGTAGTAGTAACAAAATCATATAGAATTAAAAATGAAAGCAATAATGGTATGGGTGCTTGGGTTTTGGGAATATTATCACTAATTGTTTCAATTATCTCAATTGTCTTTATAATTTATACTAACTTAAAATAGTTACTATTATTTGAGCTCCTTGTATCTCCCTAGCTAAATGTAGTCTCTCATGATATTATGTTATATCTTCTGGGAGGCTTTTTTATGGACAAGGAAACACCTTATAATGATGGAAATTCTTCAAAAATCAGTAATAATGATTATCATCCATATGATGAAACTACATGTGTTAAAAAGACAAAATCTGATGACAGCGGAACTATTGTATTAATAATAGGTATTGCATCAATTATTCTCTCTGTTTCTTTTTCTATTTTTGGACTAATTCTAGGTATACTTGCAATCGTACTAGGTTCAAAAAATAAACAAAATAGTAGAATTGGAACAGCTGGTTGGGTACTTGGCATAATTGCTACAATAATATCACCAATTGCAATAATATTGTATTTTATATTTTTCTAAATGTACTATTCAAGTTGTTTTGCTCTTTTGTTTTCATTAATTATGGAGTTTTGTGGAGTTTATATAAAATAAATCCTTTTAACTAGGTGATTAATATTTTTATTATTATATTTAATTCATATTAGATAGGGAGGCATTACATGGATAGATATAATGAATATGAAGAAAGTAATAAAAGCCATGGATATTATAAAGATCACGACATACAAGAAAAATCAAATAATTCTTTGATTTTAGGTATTATTGCAATAGTATTTACATTAATTCCATTTTTTAAACTTATAGGTATTATCTTAGGAATATTAGCTATTGTTAAAGGATATAAATACAGGTCAGAAAATTCTTCTGCACTAGCAGGTTGGGTATTAGGTATACTCTCTCTTATATTCTCAAGTGTTTCCCTATTATTTATAATGTTCTTATTTGGGCATTTATTCTGGTTATCGAATGTCTTTATGGGACCAGGAATGATGTGGATTTAGGTAGAATAATAAAGTATTTTTATTAAAAAGAGTGTTCTTTTTAATTCGAATAAATCGAAATAGTGAATTAACAATAATCATACTATATTTTATTATATAAAGAATAAGATAATAAAATAGATATATGTAGTTGTATGTAATTTTATGTAGATATATATATTAATGTAATATTTAGTAGATGAGATTGTTAAACGGTGATAAATTTAAATTATATTAATGCGGAGGCAATTATATGAAAGATGAAGATAAAAAAGTAGAAGAAGAAGTTGTAGAAGAAGTAATGTTACAACAGGTTGCACAAGAAGAAGTTAATTCTGATGATGTAACACCTGAAGCAACAATCTTAAATGACAACGAACGCATAAAAGATGATCCTACAGCTACAGTCTATGAAAGACCAGCAATGAGCAAAAAAAAATATGAAGATGGACGTAATGTTGCTTTAGTACTTGGTATCTTAGCTATCGTATCTAGCACCACCTTATGTCTAGTATTATTTGGCTTAATCTTAGGTATTATAGCAATTGTTAAGGGTGCAAAAGTTAGGAAAACTAGCTCTGCAGGATTAGCTGGTTGGTTATTAGGAATAATATCTGTAGTTCTTTCAAGTGCAAAAATAATAGCTGGATTAACTATTATTTCCCATTTTGCAATGTATAATAGTCGCTACATGGATCATGCATATCGTATGTGGTTCTAAATTATCAGTAACTTATTAAAATAGAAATTCTGTTGATATAATAAAATATATCTGCAGGATTTTTTTAATTGCTAATAGAACTTGAAAAAGTTCTTTTCAATATTTTTTTCAACTAATTCAGAAGAAATATCTTTTAAACGAGCTATTTTATTAATCATTTTGGAAATGATTAATCCTGTCATTTCTATAGTATAGTTAGTACCAAGTGCCCAATTTATTGCTTCAATTCCATCAGTTTCAACCATTAATTTTGAAATATCCACTTTTTTAACTAAATTAATAACGCTCTTTTCATTAACTAAAATGCTAGGTCCTACTGTGAAATAGCAATTTAAATCAATATAGGAATCAAGATAATCAAGGGATGAATACCAATGAATAATTTTTTCCATGGTATATAACTTAAGTAACTCAGATATTCTTTTCTCCTGTCCTTTTGAATGAACAATAACAGGTTTTTTTAATTTTTGAGCAATCTCTAATTGCTTAATAAAAATATCTTCTTGAATTAATAAATCAACATCGGTCCATACACTATCCATTCCGATTTCTCCAATAATATTTACTTTTTCTAAATAGGGAATTATTTCTGCAATACTATATTTATCACTAACCATTGGATGTATTGCACAAGTTGTTTGTGTATATTTTAATTTCTTTGTAGCTTCTAGTAATATTTTTGATGAAGGTGGATCCATAGCACAGGCATTAGAATAAATGTGCGCCTTTTCAATGTAGT
>JAENWY010000036.1 GCA_016649775.1 Spirochaetaceae bacterium | reverse complement strand
GGACTATCGTACATTGTCTGTATACTTATAGGGTATCCTTTTCCAATTTTAATATTTCCAACAGTAGCTATTCTTAATTCATCACTCATTTTATATAATCCTTTCAATAACTTATCTTTTAATATTTATATTCTAAAAACAATTTCAGAGTTTTAATTTGTAATTTTAAATTAGATATAACCATAGAATTAACTCCATTTAAAGTTAATACTTTTTCTAGTAATTTAGTAGTTAACATAAGAGATTCACTTAGCAAATTAAGTTTAATTAAAAGTACCGAAAAGGTATACAAAGAAGGTATATCATCTTCTTCTATATAAATAGAATTTTTTGAAAGATAATTTGTTAAATTAATTGGAGCTATAGCTAAAATAAATTCAGTTTCAATTTCATTATAACTTTTTCTATTTAATAAACTTTTAATTACCTCATACAAAGCAAACTTAGATAAATAATTATCGCTAAAGCTTTTATCTAGATATGATAATACAACTTTATTATCACCCTCATATATTAATTCTAATATTTTATCCTTAACTTTATAATTAAATACTGATTTCCTATCATTTTTTTCTAATATCTCTAGCAGATCATCATAAATTTCATACTCAGCTTGATCTAATTCATCTGAATTAATATTTTTCATAATTATTTTAAATCTGGAATATTTATTATTATATGCTGCAAATGCAGCCATTTTTAAATATGCAGAATCTATATTAATATTAAAATATTTTAGATATAAATCCATATATTGTTCAGCTAAAGGATTCAATAATGATAGCAAAAACATAATTAAACAATGATATTTGTTTTCATTTCTATCTTCCTCATATTGAGCCTCAGATACTTTATCTAATATAAATTTAATCATTTCATTAGGAAATAAATGTTCCGTTGTTTCAAAGATAATAAATAAATCTAAAATTTCATACTGTCTTAATAAAAAAATTAAAGGATCAACAAATTCGTTATTAATATAAAGGGAATAAAGAGTATTGTGTATTAATTTATAAAAAGTACCTTTTAATTCATCAATTTCATGAAATAATGATTTATCCCAATCTATTATATTGGCATATAAAAACATTGCAGTAGAATATAACACGAAGACAGGAAATAAATCCAATTTATCTACTAATTCTACATATTGTAAGGATGAAATTTTGAATAAAACATCATGGAAAACTTTAGGATCTTTTAATTGCTTATCTTCAATTATCGAAGATAATTCACTTGTTAAATCAGATATACCCATTAAGCCTTTTTTATTATATAGATTAGTAATGAAATCCAATTTTTTTAAATCAATATCGTTATTTAAATCAAAAACTTCCTGATTATTTGTCATTAAATCAAAGACACATCTTTTAGATTCTATTTCTTTATTACTAAAACCAAAGGCATCTATTGCCTCTGTAATTTGCTTTATTAATTTATCATTAATAATTTTTTTTGTCTCAGAGTCATGAGTGTTTGATAAATTTATTAAATGTTCAAAACCGCCAATGCAATACCAAATATTATTTTCTATTGATTTATTCATAATTAATTAATTTCTTTAAGTGTTTGTAGTTCTTCATTACAACATTCAATTATAGTATCAACACATTCATTTCTAAATTGTGAATGACATAATTTATCATTTAATTTATTAAATTCATCAATTGAAAGAAAATTTTCATTATTTTTCAATAATGGCATAATTAATATGCCTCCCCTTTCAACTGCGGTTTTATATAATAATTTTATTAAAGCTTTTCTATTTTTCCATTTCTTTGCATATTTAGAAAAAAGTACAGGGAATTGTTTATCAAAATATTCTTCTAATAATGGAGCATAAGGAAGGATTAAGGATTGTCTTAAATATAACTGAATTAAAAGAATACAACCATCTTTTGATTTAGTAATTTTATCACTTATTTGTTCAATTAGTTCAATAACAACATCTTTACAAACATCTTGTTCTAAAGGTGCTCCAAAACTTTCATCTATAAAATCTAATCCTATGTTTGTAATTCTACTTTCATAAAATGTATAATAATTATTTGATTCTATTAGATTATCAACTGCTACTTTTGCCTCTTCACTTTCAAGTGAAAGAAGTGTGTGAATTAATTTATTCTTACCTATAGTTTTAAGCTGTTCTTCTTTTTTCATTAGTTCGTCCTTGCTTTAATTTATACATAGTATATATATTGTAAAAGGCAAAAACAATTACTAATAAAAATAAATATAAGAGAAACACTTATTTGTGTTTAATTTTATTATAAAACTATTAATTTGTAACATTTGGTAAGTACCTTTTGTATTTTATCTATATTTTTATTAATCATATAGATAATTAATTTACTATTTTTTTTATTAATCTAAAATCTTTTCTATTTTTAGTAGTTTTATTTTCATATCTACCCCCCCCGCATACCCAACTAATTTATTATTTGATCCAATTACTCTGTGGCATGGAATAATTATTCCAATTGGATTCCTATGAATTGCACCACCAACTGCTCGTGTGGCTTTTTCACATCCAATATTGATGGCTATTTCTTTATAAGATTTAGTAGTTCCATATGATATTTTTTCTAGCTCTTTCCATACTTTCATTTGAAACTCACTACCCTTAATTTCATAATTAATTGAAAATTCTTTTCTCTTTCCTGCAAAATATTCTTGAAGATTTTTAAAGACACTATCACTAAAGATTGTTGTGGTTCCTCTCTCCCTTGTATGCTCAACTTTTTCTATACCCAAGAGCAATTGATTTTTATAGTCAATTTTTAAATCTCCAACAACTGTATTATATATGGCAAAATCACTATCCACAACAAACTCCTGTGTAATAAATATCTTTAATAGTATATACGATAATAAGAGTTTCAAAAAGATTATCTAAAAGTAACTAATTAAAAATGTAGAAAACAATTCAATTTAGAATCAAATTTTATATTATTTCTATTTTTTTTATGATGACTAAAAAATAATTAAAGCCCACCCTAAGGTGAGCCATATATTAATCTAATAGGTTATATATTACTGTAATAATAATAGAGAGAAAACCAAAGTAAATAAAGCAACTGTTTCTACAATACCAATAACGATAAAGTAGTTAGCAGTACCTTTACCTGTTTCAGCTAAAGCATCACAAGCACTAGCAGCTGTTTTACCTTGCATTAATGCAGATAAACCAATAGCTAAACCACCAAATACACCAACACCAAATGCTAATACAGGATCTTTTCCTGCATTTAAAGCAGCGTTAATGAAGTTCATTAATAAGAAACCGTAGATTGTCTGTGTTAATGGAGCACCAGCAAAAGCAACCATAATAAATGGTGCAGGTTTACCGTTTGCATAACATTTTTTCCAACTTCCTACTGCAGCTTGTGCAGCAGCACCAGCACCTAAACCAGAACCTAATGCAGATAAACAAAGTGCACATGCTAAACCAATATAACTTAAACTATTCATTTTAAACTCCTTAGTTGTTTGATAAACAACTTATTAATTTCAATTATTCTTTCACCGCTTCAGAGAAGGGTTCATATTCAATTCCAGACCATTCCATATTAAGTTGACCTGAGAATTCTAATAAATTCAATCTGACACCGTGAACGATAACAGATAGTAGACCCATAGCCAAATTTAAAACATGGCCAATGATCAAGATTAAAATACCAATGATGGTAGTAATACCACCAAACATTGGTGCTGCCATAGCATTGAAACTCTGAGCAATAGCTAGAGTTGCAAGTCCAACGGCAAACAAACGGATGTAACTCATAATATTTGAGAAACAACTAATTGTATTAAGGAAAGTCGTAAAGAAACCACCACCACCAGCTGCAAGACCTTTACCAAAAGGTACACCTGATTTTTGAGATCCAAATACAACAACTAATAAAAAACCTACTCCAATAATTGGGAATACTATTCCATAATTACATGGTTTTTGAATAACTAAATTCAAAACTACAAAGTATAGAGATAATATGTCCATTAACCAACCAATGTCAGCAATTAGAGATATGTCTTTTGCTCTTGCCTTACGAGTTATATTTATAACTTCAGCAAGAGATAATTGTATCGTTCCTAAAATGAAACAGAACTGCATTATATTATTTTGTGCAGCACCGCTATCCATATTAAACAATGCAGGATAGTTAGCAATTGCAGGTATTACAAGATACTTTAAAGGAGTTGATGATATGATAGTTGCACTACCAAACCATGTTCCTGTTATCGAACCCCATATTATAGTTGCAATAGATAATACATAGATAAGAATATTCGCAGTGGTCAATTCTTTTGTCTTTTTCTGCATTATAATTCCAGCTATTAGGAATATAAATCCATAACCAGCATCACCAATAATCATTGCAAAGAAAAGTGTGAAGAACATTAAGAACCATTCTGAAATATCGCCTTCCCTATAACCAGGAACAGTACCTAATATATCAAACAAAGGCTTAATAATTCCAACACCTCTTTTATATTGTACAAGAGTTGGTGGAAGATCTTCTTCATCTGGATCATCGGCTAAATAACCCCAGCAATTGTTCTTTGCTGTCTTTTCAAACTTATCAAATTTTGTAACAGGAATATATCCTGTAACATAACTTAAACTATCATCAGTATTCATCTGAGAATAAATCTTTTCGAAATGCATATCCAATTCAGATTTATTAAGGGCCTCTTTATAAGAGTCAAAATAACATTGAGCCTTTTCAAATTGCGTGTTGATTTTTTCAACTTCAACTCTATTTTGTTCAACCCTATCTTTAAGTGCTACTAATCCTAATTCAGGAATTTCAAATCGACGTGCTGGAAAACTAGGATCTAATTGAGAATTAATAACTGCTATTGCTACTTGTTTATCAACTGGATCTAATTCAATAAACTTAATAGCTTCAGGAATGTTAAGAAGTTCTTTCTTACCAACTTGATAGAAACTAAGTTTAATACCATTTCCTTCTAATTCTTCTATTGCACTAGGATTAAAATCTCCCCATTCTTTGATTTGCTCAATTAATAAATTATCTTTAACAATTGATTCATTCAAAACTTTCTTTTCACTATAAAGTGATTGAAGTGATTCATGTAACTTTTGAAATTCTCGAGCAGAAGCATCCTTCTGCATTGGAAGTTCTTTACCCTTAACTATACTTTCTTCAATAGCTGCTTTCATTAAATAAAAGCTTTCACAATCTTTTTGTAGAGTATCACCTTTTTGAGTTCGTACGTTCTCTGTGAAAATGTGAATAATACCACTTTTTCTTAAGTTACTTAACATATCACTCTTATTATGAATTTCAACTACTACAGTTACTTTTTTCATGGGTACAATCATTATAAAGCCCCCATAGATTTATTTTTAGCTATTTTACCGCGAACAACTGCAGCTGCCTGCTGATCACCGAGGTAAATCCTAATTTTCTTGATATTAGTCTTAGCTTCAGGGATTTTAACTTTCTCAAAAAGATTAACTCTCTGTGAGGTAGTTCTAAGCTCTTTGCCAAGCAAATCCATTTGGATATCAAGAGTACTAATTAGTGCATCAAGTCTTGCATATTCACGTAATGTTTCTATACCATCATCAACCCATAAAGGATACTCATTCAAATCATAGTCAATTTCTTGAAATGTTAATTCTTTGAACTCGGGTATAATAACACCAGCAATATTGCTTTTTACACGTACTACTTTGTCAATCTTAACAAGATTAGAAAGTTTTTTGTCTTTAGCAAAGACTTTATTTTCTGCATAAACACAAATCCAGTCCTGCATTCCATCAACAAGCTTTTGCTGTTCAACCTTAAGCCTAGCAACTTTAACTTCAATTTCTCTTATAACCATTTGCAATTGTTGTTTTTTCAATTGTAAGGTTGGAAGATATCGGGTAAATTGCTTGAGCTGGTCTTTCTGCTTTTTTTGCTCATTTTTAGTCAATTTGACGGCCATTTTACCTCCCTATTAAGCTTCTTTCTTAGGCCAACGACTCATAATTAAATCAGATCTCAAACCAGTTTCATTTGGTTTAAAACAGTCTGCTAAGATTTCCCATCCAATATCTAAAGCTTCTTCTAATGGGATATTAACAGTTAAATCCATCATTTTAGCTTCAAATAATTGTCCATATTTTAAAAGCTTTTCATCCCAGTCAGTCATTTGGAAACCCATAGACTTCTTTTCTAGAGATTCTTTATATGATGAGTAAAGTTTAATCATACCATCCATTAATGCACGATGATCGTCACGTGTATCTTTATTAACCTGTTGTTTAAGTCTTGAAAGAGAACCAAATGGTTCAATTCTTCCACCCTTAAGATAATACTGACCTTCAGTAATATATCCTGTATTATCAGGTACTGGATGAGTAATATCATCACCAGGCATTGTTGTAACAGCCAAAATTGTTACTGAACCTGCACCTTCAAAATCAACAGCTTTCTCATAACGAGATGCTAAAGAGGAATAAAGGTCACCAGGATAACCACGGTTTGATGGAACTTGATCCATTGTAATTGCTTGTTCTTTCATGGCATCAGCAAAGTTAGTCATATCAGTTAATAATACTAATACTCTCTTACCATCGATAGCAAATTTTTCTGCTACAGCTAAAGCCATATCAGGAACTAACATACATTCTACAGTTGGATCAGAGGCTGTATGAATAAACATAATTGTATGACTCATAGCACCACTTTTTTCAAGTGTTTCTTTAAAATATAAATAATCATCATATTTTAAACCCATACCACCTAAAATAATTAAATCAACCTCAGCTTGCATAGCAATTCTAGCTAACAATTGGTTATAAGGCTCACCTGAAACTGAGAAAATAGGTAATTTTTGTGATTCAACTAAAGTGTTGAAAACATCAATCATTGGAATACCTGTTCTTATCATTTTAGAAGGAATAATTCTCTTAGCAGGATTAACTGAAGGACCACCAATATCAATCATGTTTTCGGTAAGTTCTGGACCTTTATCAATTGGTTCTCCTGAACCAGAGAATACACGACCTAATAAATCTTCACTGTATGAAACTTTCATATATTGATTTAAGAAACGAACATGATCTCCTGTTGAGATTCCTGCTGCACCTGCGAAAACTTGGAGAGAAACAAGTTCGCCATGTAATTTAATTACACGAGCATAACTATCTCCACTTGAAGTTTTTACAATTGCAAGTTCTTCATTTTTGATTCCTTTTGCACGGACACTAATAACGTTACCGACAATGGATTCAATCTTAGTATATACTTTCTGCATGTCTATCCGTCCTTATAGTAATTTCTCACTAGCTTCATTAAAGCTAGTAAATTCTTTCTTGTACAATGTGTCGATTTCACCTTCAATTTGTTTAAATCTTTCACCGTCAAACTCAACATTATTCCAGTCTAAGAATTTCTGTCTAACTTCATTAAAGTATAAACGGACATCTTTTTTAGCTGTTAATCTGAAATTAGAAATAAGAACACTAAATAATTTATTAAAACAATATTTTTGACGAACAACACTAACTGCAGCATCAACTAAATCGAATGAATTCTGTTGTAAATAAACTGAATCTAATAATTCTGATTTTTGATAAACTATATAATCATCTACAGAAGTACCTTCTTCACCAATAACTTTCATCATCTGATTAACTTCAGCACCTCTAAATAAGATACTTCTTGCATAATCAACTTTTGAATTATCAATAATTCCTTCATATTTCGACCATGATTCTAAAGAATTAATAGCAGGATATTTACGAGCATCAGATCTTTCTCTTGATAAACCGTGGAAAGCACCTACAACTTTTAATGTTGCTTGTGTAACAGGTTCTTCAAAGTTACCACCTGCAGGAGATACTGTACCACCAATTGTAACAGAAGCGGTTCTACCATCCTTAAGTCTTACTTTACCTGCTCTTTCATAGAATTCTGCAATTCTAGTTTCAAGATAAGCTGGGAAAGCTTCTTCACCAGGAATTTCTTCAAGACGTCCACTCATTTCTCTCATAGCTTGAGCCCATCTGGAAGTTGAATCTGCTAAAAGAAGAACATCAAGACCCATTTGTCTATAATACTCAGCCATTGTTACCGCTGTATAAACAGATGCTTCACGAGCTGCTACAGGCATTGAAGAAGTGTTACAAATAATAATAGTTCTATCCATCAAGGACTTTCCTGTTTTAGGATCAATCAATTCTGGGAATTCTTTTAATACTTCTACTACTTCACCTGCTCTTTCACCACAAGCTGCAATAATTACAATGTCAACGTCAGCATTTCTACTTTCCATATGTTGAAGAACTGTTTTACCAGCACCAAAAGGTCCAGGTACACAAAAGGTACCACCCTTAGCAACTGGAAGGAAAGTATCAATAACTCTAACTTTCATAACTAATGGTTCATCAGGTCTTAATCTTTCATCATATATTTTGATCGCTTTTTTTACAGGCCATGAAAATACCATTGTTAATTCTTTAATTTCACCTTTAGGATTCTCAATTGTTGCAATTTTTTCTCTAACATTATAGATTCCTTTTTTAGCAATTGAAATAACTTTCCAATCTACTGCTTCAAAAGTAAAAGGTACCATAATTTGGTGCTTAAATAAGCCTTCAGGAACTGTAGCAATTGTATCACCTTGAGTAACAATATCGCCAATTTTAACAACAGGTGTAAAGTCCCAATCCTTATTAGGAATTGGATCCATGTAAACACCTCTTTGTAAAAAGAAACCACACTCTTTAGCTAAATCTGGTAGTGGATTTTGTAATCCATCATAAATTTGTTGAAGTAGTCCTGGTCCTAGTTCTACACTAAGCATTTCATCAGTAAAGGAAACATCATCTCCAACAGCTACGCCAGTGGTTGATTCAAAAACCTGTAAACTTGCTAATTTACCATTAATTTTGATTACTTCACTCTTTAGACGAATATCGCCAATGTGAATATAACCCACCTCGTTTTTAGAAATATCGTTGTCAAATTCGACAGTTACCATATTTCCGTTGACGCCGGTGACGCGTCCATTCATTTTATCCATATTTTACTCCACTTAATTGCCTATAATATTTGATTGAAGGTTAGATAATAAAGAAATAAATTCTTTATTTCCATCTTCTCTATTAAATATTGACTTTCTTTGTAAAAGTTGTAATTTAATAGAAAAGCCTAGAAGACCTTCTAAATCAAAAACATGACTAGCACTCTCATCATCGAGATACTTCCAGTAAAGTTGCATA
This sequence comes from Spirochaetaceae bacterium, assembly GCA_016649775.1. GTDB lineage: Bacteria > Spirochaetota > Spirochaetia > Sphaerochaetales > Sphaerochaetaceae > Pleomorphochaeta. The sequence continues at coordinate 3,440 of JAENWY010000036.1, read as the reverse complement.
ATGAGCAACTCACCTTCCAAGGCATTTGGGGCTGAAAGAGCATTTCTTACACTCTCAACTATCCTAGACTCTTTATCTCCGGTGTTTTTGTATTTATCACCCGGAATATTAAGTTTTTTACTACGTTGGTCGGCCATTTCCTTTTTCACCATTGATTCGAATTTTTGCCAATTCTTTACATATCTAGATGAAACTGGTTTACCTGAAAATGTCTCCTCAATGATATTATAGTCGTTTTTTGATATATTACCTTTACACATAGTTAAGAATTCACTTGTGCTAAATGGGGCATCATTATCCCATCTTAAACTTGGTAATGTAGAAACTAAATAATAATAAGAAGCCACTTTATTCTCCTATTTGAATACTATTTCTGCTATTGCTGGTGAAAGAAAAGGTTTCATTAAATTTGCAGTTGCTTCATCTGAGAAATCAAAGTAACCTGAACCATCTTTTTCAGCTAAGCGGAAACCAACATTAACGTTTTTAACAGGTTTTATTTCTAGGCCTTTTTTAATTTCAGCACCCAATTCTTTAGTAATTTCAGCAGCAAGAGCTTTAAATTCTTTCTCTGATACCTGTAATTCTGTTGTTGAAGAGTCCGTTAAATCTAATGAAATAACTGTTTTAATTAACTTAACTAAGTTCTGTCCTGTAAAAGCTTCACCAGCTTTATCTACTAATAATGAATCAAGTTGTTTACTAATTGCTTTTCTGAGTGATAATTGAACATCTCGAGAAGCTTGTTGTAAACTAGCTTGAGCACTTTGATCTCTAAGTGCAATTTCTTTATCAGCATCAGAAATTTTCTTGATAGCTTCTTTTTTAGCAGTGCTAACAATTTCTTTGGCTCTTTCATTTGCATCAGAAATAATTTGAGTCGCTTGTTTGTTGGCCTTGTCTATCCCTTCTTTCTGAATAGAAGCAACCAAATCCTGAATCTGTTGTGCCATATTATAATACCTTCCTTATAAGATAAAAATTACTTTATAGTAAAATATACACGCATATATGAAATACTATACTAAATTGGCATAGTTTTTTCAAATGAATAATTTTCCAAATTAAATAATTCTATCATTTTTTTATTAACAATAGATGAGGTATATATAAAAATAATTTTATATATTGCTATTTTATTTAAAAAGTCATGAACTAATTTAAATATTCCAAAGATTTATAGAGAATATATTTTTGATATAATTTCCTACGAAAAGTAAAATTTTTTTTTTACTAATAATATTAATCAAAAATTCCATTATGTTAATAAATATATAGTTGTAAATATATACTTACAATATATATATTTAATTTCAAATACTCTCAGATAATTATTTAAGATTAATACTTCTTATTCATTTTCTTAAAAAATATATTAAAACATTCCAATAAAAATAGCTCCTTTTTCTTAGCTTTTATGATAATCTTTTTTAGTATATCTTATATATACGAAAACGCAAAAATAATTTATATAAATAAATTTAACAATTTTTAGTTTTTTTAGTTTTTTTTAATTATTTATTAAAATAACTCATTTAATTATTATAAATTTCACTTTCTATTAATATTGTTCAATTTTTTGTATTCTGTTATTTTTAAAACTCAGGAGAATAATTTATGTTAATTGATCCAAAACTAGCACCATTTCTTAATAAAATGCCAACAAAGGGTATTATAAGAATATATAATCTACAAAATGATGAGACTCTTTTATTAAAAAGTAATAATATTATTAAAGATATTCAGGATATTAGATTCAAATTAGATTTAGGAATGTATTCTAATAAGAATCTACAAAAAAGCTATAGTGAAATAGGCCTTGAATTATTTGCACTTGATCCAATGAAAATCTTAAAATCAGATACAAAAAGCCTTGATGATTTGTATAAGGAATGTTTTAATGAATTAAATTCAAAAAATGTTACTTTTTTTTAAATTCATTTAATTATGACAAAAAATAAAGTTCTATTAAAAACTGTTTACTAAATTTCTTCTTTCTAACCTATAATTGAATAATAAGCCTTAATTGATAAACTATTAAGAATCCTCGGATATTAAAAACCTTGTTAAATTTCCCCACTTTATAAATAATTTAAGTTTTTTTTCATAGAATAACTTATATCATTAAATTTATTTTCTAGATATAAGAAATGATAAAAAGTGGCTCTAAATATACATAGTATTAAAAATATCTTTTCTATATTTATATATTAACCAATATAATCTTGTTAATAATTGAATTATAATTACTTCCAAAAATTAATATGATCTTTAATTATTGAATCAATCAACTTTTTATCAGTGGTTGGTCCTACAACTATTATATCCTTTTGTCCATGAATTAATAAATCTTGGGGAGAAAGCAAAAAAACGGGATTTCTTTTATCATCAGAGGTTAACTCTTGAAGTTTTTCTTTACTACAACCATAAACAATTCTTCCAATATTAGCCCAATAAGCGGCGCCAGTGCACATAGGACATGGTTCAAAATTAGAATATAATGAACAACTTTTTAAGTAAAGAGGACTATATCTTCTCCCAGCTTCAATCATAACTAATAATGCAGAATGTAATGCTGTAGAATCTAATATATTGTTACCTTTCTCTATAAGAATATTTTTATCACTATCCACAAGTAAAGCACCAAAAGGAAAACATCCTCGTTCTAGAGAAAAGTGAGCAACTCTTACTGTTTCATATAATAATTCAATATCTTGTTCACTCATTGACTCACTACTAATTTTAGCCATAAATTTTTCTTTTTACCCCTAATATATTATATATATAATCAAATTCATTGATTTTAAAAATTTGATTATTTTAAACAATTAACAATACTTGTTTTTTATAAATATAGCATATATTTATTCGTTAAAGTCAAAAAGTTTTATTTATAGATTAAAAAGTTGATTAATTAGTTCACAAATACTTTCAACTTAAATCTAAATTAAAGAAATATAATAATTGACCAAATGAACTTCATTATTTATATAATTTTTTAAGTTCATTATCAAAATATTAGCCCAACAACTGTGTAAAATATAATTGTTATCTAGTTGCACTTGACTTGACAATTCAAGAGTAAAATAAAAACATTATTATAGGCAAAAAGGAAATTTTGCTATATTCTACTATTAGAAAGTACTTAAAATGACTACATAAATGAAAATAGTTCAAAAAAGTCGAACCTGCTTTATTAAAACAAAACTAGGAGAAAAATTAATGAAAGAAGTTAATTGGGCAATTATTGGTTGTGGAGACGTCACAGAAGTAAAAAGTGGTCCTGGTCTTTATAAATCAGAGAATTCAAATTTAGTTGGTGTTTATAATAGAACTTTTTGTAGAGCTATTGATTTTGCTAAACGTCATAATGTTTCAAAAGTTTATAAAACTGTTGATGAACTTTTAGCAGATGATAGTATTGATATAGTTTATATTGC
>JAENWY010000033.1 GCA_016649775.1 Spirochaetaceae bacterium | reverse complement strand
CTTTTGTATCATCTAAATCTAAAGCATGTTTATAATATCTAAAACATTCTTCAATTAACCATCTTTCTTCATAGAGTTTATAGATCAATTTAGGATCTTCATCTAGAGTAGTTTCAAATACAACAGTTCCAAACCTTTCATCCTTTTGTTTTCTATCGTCTATATTATATTCTTTAAATTTTAAAGTCGCATCCTCTTTACATTCAAGATTATGACTGTATTCTAGGTTAATTTTAATTAAAAAATATGACTAATTATTCTATTCTACAAATCGGGAATTACATCATTTTTACATCACTAGAATTGCTAATAATTCATAGTAAAAAAAATATTTGATTTCTATAAAAGAAAAAGAACAAAATAAATATTGAAAGTTTATTGCTATTTCTTATTTGTTGAAAGTATAATAATTTATTATGAAGATTGTTTTGTATAATAAAGATAAAATAGATTTTACAGATATTTATAGAAAAGGAAAAAATATGTTGCTGATATTAAATAGTGAGATACAATGTACATTTGTAAGTTTAATTTTTGGGAAGCTCAAAGGTTGATATAAAATAATTAATTAAAGGTTTAATATCATGTTTCATAATTCCACTTATCATACTATTCGCATATTCATAATCAATAGGTCTAGGCTCAATACTCCAACGAATTGGAATCAGCTTATTGGGCATTAAAAAAGAACATGTAATAAATCTTGAAATATGACCATTACCATCACAATATGGATGAATTGAAATGAATTTAATCACAGTATAAGCAGCTAAAGTAAGATAATTAATGATTTTAGCTTCTGGGTCATCAGATAGTGAAGAAAGATCAACTGATTCAAGTTCTTTACTAAGAGAGGACATCATATAATCTACTAACTCAAAACTGGTTCCCCACGGTCCATCTCCTAGTTTAACATTCACAGCTAAAAATTCAGGATTTGGAGAACGATAATTACCTGCAAAACCTTCGTAACCTTTTGGAGTAAGAGGCTTAAACATTTTCCTATGTATAGGTCTTGTGTCAGTGATTTGATTTATTACAACTTCATCTTGCTTATTTAACTTATTGTAAAGTTCGTTTTGAACTTTTAGTAAATGTTCTGAACAACCTTGAACAAGTTTATAATCAAACTTTGGAATGTTGAATTCATCATTTATTAATCCTTAATTTTAGAAATATTTTCAATTATTTTAGGTAATAATCCAATGAAATCTTCTCTAAAAGTTAATTGATCTTCAATAACTTGATGAATTTTATTAAACCGATTAACTCCAATTTCTTCTTTTAATTCTGCATTATTATGAAAAAACTTTAACGAAGAAAAATCTAAATTTTGAGCTAAATTATTACTTTCTTGTTCATGTAAAATTATAGAATTTTTTGTATCAAAAAAATTATGTATATCATTATTGAGGTATTGTGCAGTTGTTTCATTTGAAAGGATAGTATTTTCAATAATATTAGGTGAATTGCTAAACAATGTTATCTCTACATCATTATTCAATGAATAGCTAAAAACCATTGTTGATAATAATGCAACAGAAATTACTCTTGTTGATCCTGTTTTGTACGATTGGCAATGTTCAACCAAAGGAAATAGTACACTATTTGTAATATCCATAGTTGGTGCCTCATTTGTTGTCAATGAAGTTAAGTTCATAATTCCTCCTAGTATAATATCAAAATATTATGGTTGTGTTATATCCATTAGAGAACCTTGTTGGATTAAATAAACTGGCTCACCTGAAGGTCCAGTTTCTCCGATAATTCGAACTATCTTTATAACAGGATTACGAAATCTTATCTAGGTTTCATCTTCTAATAAAATACTAGACCATGGATTATCTTCTTGTTTTACTGTGACTACAACACCTTTTTTTCTATCATTTTGCCAGTTTTTGGATCCGGAACTTTTACAGTAATTTTTTTTCTTGCATTTTTATTTCTCCATGGTTAATTATAGTAATCAGGTGTTATTTTGTAAAGTATAATTAAGCAGTTATTTTTGTAACTGTTGATTGGATGTGATATTGTCTAATCATTATGAAAGGAATAACGGCAATATGTTGAAATCAGAGAAATAAAGATATTTTTAATCAATGCTCACAACTTAAGGAATAACTGGTAAGTCTTTTATGTAATAACCAATTATTCATTGCTTTAATGTAGGATATCTATCCTCAGAAACACGCGTAATGAGCTTAAGTTGTGAACATTGATTTTTAATATACAATTAGTAAGATGAGAATATTTCTGATTTGAATATCTAAAAGTCTAATTGATATTTAAGTGATTATGAAGCAAAAAATAAAAAGGCGCAACTTAGCTATGATATAATCTCCAAAGTAGACAAAATTCAGTTGCTTTTTATGTTGTTGTTTGGCCAGTGGAATATAGTTTTTTGGATTTTAATAGAATTAATATAAACTATTCTAGGCTCTTCGTGACATTCAATGGGTAACTTGTTAATTATATACTAAATAAATTTTTGATTAAGATTGATTTTTTTTTTAATTTATTTTTGATATATTATATATATGTAATTTATTAGAGGAAAACAAAAGTGATAGATATAGAAAAATTTAATAGAATATTAGTTTCATATAAAAAGGACTTTCTCTCTAAAGTATGGAAAAATGAACATTTCAAATGGGAAGCAATAAATCACTTCCAAAATAATTGGAATTTAGATTCCGATAATTTTGCTACGATGTTAAAAAAATCCCTAGATAAATGTGGTATCCTATTATTTTCTATGCACAACTTCTCAGCAGGTATGATTGTAAACTTTGCTAAATTAGCTCAGAAGGAAACAAAAGCTATGTTTATGAATTTATATGATGAATCAATTCCTCTTGCTAAAAGGATAGCTTCTTTTCATAACAATTCTGAGAAACTTAGAAAAGAATTTGATGATGGTACTTGGATTGAAGATTATCAAAGTACAAATGCTATTAGCATATATCTTTGGTTGAGATATCCTGATAAATATTATATATTTAAAAATCCTGTATTCACTAAAGTTGCTAAAAAACTTGGTGTTGAATTTGAAATAGAAGATGCTAGTAAACCCAATACACTAATTGAAGGTTTTAAACTATATAATAGTATTCATGAACTAATAGTAAAAGATAAAGAGCTAAAGACTCTTCTTAACTCAGTGCTTACGCCTGAGTGTTACAGAGATGATAACCTTATTACCATGACAACAGATTTTGCCTATTACATTTATGCTATGTATAATAGTGTTGAAAGTGTAAATGAATCTAATAATATTACCATGGAGATGTGGTATGAATTATTAAATGACCCTTTTATTTTTAATGAAAGCAGTCTTAAAATAATGAAAAGGATTAAAGATTTTGGTGATGAGGTTTCAGGATATGAATTATCTGTAAAATATGGAGAATCGGAAATATACTACATTTCTGAATCAGAGTCCCTTGCTACTCACATAGCTGAAAAACTTAATCTAGATATAAATACACAAAGTGATAACATTCAAGAAATGTTAGCCATTATGTATAATGAAGTTGAAAATACTGATAATAAATCAAAAAGCTATATTTTTAAATTAAGAGCAAATTTAAGTAAAGCTATTGATAAAATGGATTTATCAAAAGTTAATTTATTTGAGAATATGAATCCTTCAATATGGAAAATTAATCAAAGCAGTACAGATTTTAGCGAGCAAGAACTTTCTGATAATGCATATAAATCACGAGTTATAATAGATTCAACCTTAAAAGCTGTGGGTCCAACTAGATTAACTCAGTCAGATGCTTTTTCTCTTAAGGTTAAAAAAGGTGATTATTTCTATCTTACAAACGACGATAAAATTAAACTTATTGGTCAGTTTAGTTCTAATCAAGCTACCAAAAGCTTAAAGAATAGCGCTAACTGGATACAAAGAAGCTATATAGAAATAGCAAATTCAAAAGATATGAAAGCCTATTCAAGTATTAAGAAATGGTGGACACCCAATATTAACTCAAAGTTTATAAAAGTCCCAGAGTCGGATGTTGCACTATTTCAAGATTTAATACTTAAGCCTTATTTTGATTTAGACCTTGAAACTTTATTTACAAATGATATCAAAAATCAATCTTTTTGGTGGTTAAATGTAAACCCTCTTTATTGGAGTTTTGATGATAAGAAAAAAGGTGAAGAACAAAAGATTTCCTTATACAATGATAATGGTAACCCAAGAAAAATATTCCAAAACTTCCTTGATGCAAAAATCAATGATTTTATCATTTGTTATGAATCGTCCCCTAGTAAACAAATTGTAGCAATTGCTCAAATCACACAAAAAGTTGATGATAAATTTTTATATTTCAAAAAAATTGAAGGATTAAGTAAACCAATTGATTATTCAACTCTTAAAAATAGTACACAATTAAAGAATATGGAGTATTTTACAAAACCCTTAGGATCATTCTTTAAACTAACTAAGGAAGAAGGTGAATCCATTCTTGATATCATAAGAGAGTCAAATCCGTTAGAAAGAAACAATGGAATAATGCTTTATGGAAAAGAAGACTTTTTAAGAGAAGTCTATATGGATGCAAGTAGACTAGATTTATTAATTGCATTATTGAAACATAAAATGAATATCATCCTTCAAGGTGCAGCCGGGGTTGGTAAAACATTTGCCTCAAAAAGACTAGCCTATGTATTAATAGGCAAGAAGGATGATAGTCATATTGAATTAATTCAATTTCACCAAAATTACTCCTATGAAGATTTTATATTAAACTTCAGAGTACAAGATGAAGAAAGAGAATTAAAAAAAGGAATCTTCTATAGATTTTGTTTAAAAGCATTGAATAATCCAAATGAACCTTATTTCTTTATTATTGATGAAATCAATAGAGGAAACATGAGAAAAATCTTTGGTGAAGTTTGTATGTTAATGGAGAAAGATTATAGAGGAACTAAAGCAACTCTTGCTTATAGTGGTATGCCTTTCACAGTTCCAAAGAATTTATACATCATTGGAATGATGAATACAGCAGATCGATCTATAGCAAAAATTGATTATACTCTTCGTAGAAGATTCAGTTTCTTTGAGATGTACCCAGGCTTCGATAGTAAAGATTTCAAACTTTATCAAAACAAATTCAAGAATCACAAATTTGACACATTAATTGAAAACATTAAAGATCTTAATATAGAAATCGAGAATGATGTAAATCTAGGTCAAGGTTTCTGTATCGGTCATAGTTATTTTACATCACAAGAAAAAATTACCGAAGAATGGATGAAAGAAGTAATCGAGTTTGATATTATCCCTCTAATCAATGAATATTGGTTTGATGATAAAGAAAAGTTAAATAACTGGGAAAATCGTCTACGCAATGCAATTATATAATATATAGAATTATTTGTAGCTTTATCCATAAATTACATATAGTTATATCTCTTTTAACATATAGAAGTTTCCAATTAATTTCTTAATATTTTAAATTATGAAATATTTTATTAAGTACTGAATTATTAATATTAACTTTTAGATAAATTATAGTATCATAAATAAAACGTGTTTTTTTCTTATAGTATCATAAATAAAACATGTTTTTATCTTATAGTATCATAAATATAACTATTTTTTTTGTTTCTATTCATATTTAATTAGACAAAGTTTACAAGGTATTATACTATTGGATAGGAGTCTTTGAATGTATATTGAAAGAGAAGTTAACTTAACAGAAATACTATTAAAGAAATCTTTATTTTTATTTGGCCCAAGGCAAAGTGGAAAAACAACCTATATAAATAAACAATTAACTATTGAGCCAAAAATTAAATATAACCTATTAGATTTTGAAACTTTTACACGACTTTCAAATGATCCCAGTTATATTAAAAAAGTAATTGAAGCCAATGACTATCGAAATTGTCTTGTTGTAATAGATGAAATACAAGAATTGCCTATTATATTAAATACAGTTCAACTACTAATCGATGAAAGAGATATTAAATTCTTATTAACTGGATCAAGTGCTAGAAAATTGAAAAGAGCTTCTAGCAATCTTCTTGGAGGCCGTGCTAGATGGAGAAATTTTTATCCACTATCTTATTATGAGTTATCCAAAACATTTGAGAAAATAGATTTAGATTATGTTTTAAATATTGGATTAATTCCAAGTGTATATCTTTCAAGTAATCCTGAAGAAGATTTAAATGCATATGCAAATCTATATTTGAAAGAAGAGATTAAAGCAGAAGGTATCTCTAGAAAAATAACAGATTTTTCTAGATTCCTACAAATTGCTGCAATCAATAATTCACAAGAAATAAATTATACTAAAATAGCCAATGACGCTCAGTTAAAAAATCAAACAATTACTAGATGGTTTGAAGTTCTAGAGGATACTTTAATAGGATTTTTTCTAGAACCCTATACTGAGTTAAAAACTAGAAAATCAATTCAAAGAAAAAAATTCTATTTCTTTGATACCGGTATTGCTAGAAATCTAAGAGATCTTGAAAAAGTCATTGAAGGAACTAGTATTTATGGTGAATTTTTTGAACAATTTATTATTCTTGAAATAAAAAAATTCATTAACTTTAAAGAACCTTCTATGAAAATGAATTATATTAGGACATCAACAGGTATTGAAATAGATTGCCTATTAAATAAACAAATTGCAATAGAAATTAAATCAAGCAAAATTATTACAAACAGGCACTATAAAAATCTTAAAATGATTAAAGAAAATTTCATCACAAGGAAAATTGTGGTTTGTCAAACACTTGAATATTATAAAGAAGAAAATATAGAAATCATGCCATATAAGGTATTCATAGAAAAACTATGGAAAGATGAAATAACTTAAAGACTAAAATATAATTAATACTATTGAATCTTTACTGTAAAAGAGTATAACAATTCTTTTACAGTATCTACTTCAATTCATATTATTTAAATTTGGAGTAAAAATGTCTTTTATAATTTCTTAATTTCTTCTAATGATGGAAGAGATTTAATTACACATTATTTACTTGCGACAAGATAGGTTGTAGCATTTGCAAATGTTAATGCTTCCTTCAAATCTTCTGAATTTAAATTACCAAATCCATAACTTAAAATTTTAGATATTTCACTGCCAATAATTCTGAAAGAACTGGCTAACCTTTTGTAATGGGACAAGCACGGTTAGTATTGCAACTTCATAAGCTGCTAATACATCCGAAGCTTCATTAGATGTAACTTCTGATGAGTTTTCATCAATGACTGATACAGAATCAGCACGACTTGGAATTCTTCCATTCAATTCATAATATAATTTAGATGAATCATCATTTGTTAATTTCTGAGAAACTTCACCAACAGCTTTGCCATGATCTGTAGTTAAATCTACGGGACTGGTACATATACACTTAAGAAGTTTAAGTTGTAAAAACAAAGAAAATATTTAAGTGTACAAGTCTAATAAACTTACACACTTATTTTTTATGAAGTTCTCTTGTCCTTTAACTTTATTTCTATAGCAGCAACCTTCTTGTTGTTTTTTAATTTATGATAAGTATTAGATTTTCTAACACGTAGTTCAAACATAATGATTCCTGGAAATACATTTCCCATTTCCTTTAATATTTTTTGAGCATTAACTTTCGGCTTTTTATTAAAAGAACAACTACAAAAGAAATTCCTTATTTTTATTTTGTCTTTAATGGATATTCCATGAACTCCATGCAGATCGTTTTGAAAACTTGAAATAGTATCTCTATACTCTGGGAGAGGTCCTTGCGCACCAACTATATAATCACCGAGAATATGAGTATAATAAATAATAGTAGATATAAAAGTTGCTAATTCTCGTTGCTTTCTTCTTTTTAGGTTCAATTCAAAGTCATTAGCAACTGATGGAATTAATATTTTTGTTCTACCAATCTTCCATCTTCCTGGAGATTTAAGAAAGCGTTTATCTCTTCTTGCTTTTGTTAAGAAGAAACCACCCTTTCCAATTACAAATTTAACTGTTTCTCTAGATTCTAAAAGACGTGCTTTTAAACTATCTTCAGCACTACTTGTATCAACTAAGAATTCTGAATGACAATAATTTCTATGCATTATTCCAAAACCTAAACTAGGCATGTCTTCTATAGCTGGAATTTCTGTTTTATTAGTACAAAATTGAATCATTTGGAAATAACGTTCTAAAACAAAGAAGTCATTACTTTGACTACCCTCTGTACCTGAGTAGTCAATTGCAATAGCTGCAGAGCTAGTAATAATATCTTTTACTTGAATAGTAAATAACAGTGGATCCTTTGCAGATAGAGTTTTATTCCAATCTCTAAGATTTTTCTAGTCATCGTAACCAAGAACAGTTTTAGTAAAGTCGAGTCCGTGTTCCTCTCTGCATTTAGCATATATTGGATTAAGAACATTTATAAACAGTAATATATATATAATAAACAATAAAATTGACATTAATTTAGTATCCTAATAGATTAAGATATTTCAATATTATGCTAGTACCACTCATATATGAACAACAAAATGCTAACATGTGAACAAAATAAAGGACAACTTTCTACTAGGTATTTGCGAGTAGAATATGATTACTATAGGTTCTTGTTCAAATAGTAACAAAATCTACTAAACATTTAACTTATAAATAGATTTTGAATATTAGCACTGCACGAATTAACTAAACCTCAACACACACTTCAGTAAAAGCTACAAATTTACAAAAACAATTACTTGTTTTTATGAAAGTGATTAGAAAATGTTGAGGATTGTTTATAAATACATAGCTCATAAATTCTCATTTAGCCTATAATCAGGATTTGCTGTTCCCTAATGATAATAGTGGCTCTTTTTGTACCTTCAAGATATAAATTTAGTTCTAATTTATTAGAACAATCAAGATTTTGGTAATATCTGGACAAATGTTGGATGTGAACAGTGTAATGTTGTAGGTGAATAGTGTACTGTTGAATGCGAACAGTGTAATGTTACATACAAACACTAAAATGTTACATTTTGTACGGAAAGTTTGCTTAAAAGCTTATTATTAATCATATTATAAAAACTGACAAGTAAAGTTCTTTGAGTCTTTAAATTTAAACTTATTATTAAAAAATTATATATATAAAATACCTATATACCCTATAAGGTATAGTTGTAAATTTTACCCTCTAAGGTATATTTCGTGTTTTTACCCTATAGGGTATATTTACTTACTTAAAATTATAATATATAATTTATTTATGAGAAACAGAATAATAAGATCAGAATTACAAATTGGACCACTTTTAAAAGATATAAGAGTAGAAAATGAATTCACTCAAGCCGAGTTAAGTGAAAAAACTTCTATATTACAAAAAACAATATCTGCTTTAGAAAATGGTAATACAAAAAGTACCTTAAAAAGTTTTTTGAATTATATTAATGGTTGTAACTATCATATTGAATTAGTTAAGAATGAAGATGAAAAAATTATTGGAGAAGAATGGTGAAAAGATTATATATTGCTATGAATAATTCATTAGTTGGTATCTGGGAACATAAATCAAGTGGTGAAGAATCTTTTCAATATTTAGATTCATGGATAAATAATCCACTTTCAAGAGGAATTTCATTGTCATTGCCGGTAGTTAAACAGAAATATAATAATATTATTGTTAGAAACTTCTTTAATAATTTAATACCAGAAAGAAAAAATGTAATTGAGTCTATCCAACGAAGGTATAATATTTCCACAAATGACTCTTTTGAATTACTAAATGCAATTGGTGAAGATTGTATTGGAGCTATTCAGATTTCATCAGATCCTGATTTTTTAACTCAAAACAAAGGGGTAGAAGGGGTTAATATTTCAGATAAGGAAATCGCGGGAATATTAAGAAATTTAAGAATTCCAAATTCAGTTAATGAATACAACGAATTTGATCTAAGAATTTCATTGACAGGAGCTCAAGAAAAAACTGCTTTGCTTTTTAATAATAATAGTTGGATGATTCCTAAAAGAGCAACAGCTACAACCCATATATTTAAAACAGCTATTGGAAAAATTCCTAATTATATTGATTTATCAAATTCTGTTGAAAATGAATGGTACTGTGAAAAATTCTTTAACAATATGAAATTAAGCACAGCATCATCACAGATTCTTACTTTTGAAGATCAAAAAGTATTAGTTGTTAAAAGATTTGATAGGATTATAAAAGAGAATATGATACTAAGATTACCTCAAGAAGACTTTTGCCAAATATTAGGTATTCCTTCTCAACAAAAATATCAAAGTGAAAATGGGCCAAGTCCAAAAGATATAATTGAAATACTAAAAACTTCTAGTAATACGAAAGATTGTGAAATTTTCTTTAAGGCCTTGATTGTAAACTGGATCCTAGGATCCACAGATGCACATGCAAAAAATTATAGTATTTTCATTGGTCAAAATAACACTTTTCAACTTACTCCTTTTTATGATGTCATGTCATTTTTCCCATATGTAGGAAATTCTAGAAATAAAGTTCATGAATCAAAATTAAAACTTGCCATGGCTGCAAGAGGAAGTCATGGAAATAAATACCGTATAGATCAAATTGCAAGAAGTAATTGGTTATTAACAGGAAAATATCTTGGACTTTCAAATAAAACAACTTATAATATTATTGAAGATGTTATTGAGATGGTACCTATCGCTTTAGATAAAACAAATAATAATCTTCCAAAAGATTTTCCAACAGATATAGCAGAATCTATCACAACTTTTGTAAATACTTATTTACAAAGATTAAAAATATCCACCTAGACGGATTTAATTCATCAACTCTAAATAAAAAACATTTTTTTTATTTAGATTAACAAATGAATAGACTTCAAAGAAATATAAACTTTGAAAATTAATATAATCTTTAATATCAGAATTACTTATAACCAAAAATTACAATACAATTTATATAGTTAAAGAACCACGAAATCCTCTAGATTTGTAATAAGATTCTGCCCCATTATGATAAACAAATACATTATCATATCGATAATCACAAAAAAGTGCCCCACCTAGATTTCTAATGTTATCTGGTGTTCTAATCCAACTTGATGTCTTTTTATCAAATTCACCTAGTTTTTGTAATTCTCTATATTGTAGCTCTGTTAGTATTTCTATTCCCATTTCTTTAGCCAAATTAATTGCACTATTAATAGGTTTATTTGATTTTCTCTCTTCTAGGGCTTCATTATCATAACAAAGACTTCGTCTTCCACTGGGACTTTCAACACAACAATCAACAAACAGATATTCATCAGTCTCTTTATCATATTTGATAACATCAGGTTCACCACCTGTTAATTCCATATGTAATAAAGAAGCAAATTTATCATTATTTTCTTCTATTTTTATTTTTATTTTTTCCCATTCTAATCCTTCATGACGATTCATATTTTCATTAAATCTGTCTTCTAGCATTTCAATTATTCTGTTAGGGAATAGCATTTTACACTCCTATTTTTTATCTTCAGTATTTTCTTTGACTCTAAATTCTACAATTTTTTTACAATGCTCACAACTTAAGGAATAACTGGTAAGTCTTTTATGTAATAACCAATTATTCATTGCTTTAATGTAGGATATCTATCCTCAAAAACACGCGTAATGAGCTTAAGTTGTGAACATTGATTTTTTAATCAGATCAAATGGAATTGGTTCATTAAGTGGAAATTGAACAGAGCTTTTTGCACTTTTAAAATTTGATAGATCTTCCTTAAAAGCTTCTATTCCAGAAGGTGTTGGATAAAACCCAATATGTTTATTATAAGCTGCAAAATGAACTAAATTACCTTTAAGATAGAAAGTTGGCATTTAATAGCTAATTTTTTCAATTGCATTAGGAGCAGATTCTTTAATTATTGCTCTAATTTGAAATAATATATTTTGAACATCTACTGGAAATTGAGAAATGTACTGACCAATTGTATTAAAAGGAATGTTCATCCTTAATCTCCTCACGTTTATATTCTTAATTATATCATAAATAATTATTTTTTTCATAGAATTGAATTTTCTTATTGAAAACTAAATCAAGATAAATTTATCAATAGGGTACTCCATAAAGATAAAATCGCAAAAATTCTATTAGGATTTAAAAACATATATTTTCATAAAGTAAATGATTAATTTGATTTATACTTTAAAAAGCTTTTTTTAATTTTTTCATAATCACCTTTAAAAAATGTGCATTCTTTTACAAATACTAACCTTTTTAAAATACTAACCTTTGATTCTATATAACCTATTCTGGTGACTTAACTTTCTGAAGGTTAGAATTTCCTTTTACCAAAATAAGTTTTTATATAGATTTTAAGAACTACTAAAATTCTTCCATTTTGTATAATAATGATTCTATTTTTTATTAATCCCTTATGTTATAATTTTACGTTAGGAGAGGTATCAAAAGAATGAAAACTAGAACTTATCGTATTTCTATTAATCTTGAAGAGAATGATTTAATTTATATTAATTCAATATTGCAATCAAATTCAGCGACAGAATGTGAAAAAAAAAGAGCCCGATTGTTAATAAACGTCCATAATAATAGAGTTAATCATCTTGGTCTAACAGAAGGTAATATTTCCAAAGAAGAACATGTAACTTATTCAACATTAGAAAATCTTAAAACTAAATTTAATAAAACGAAGTCAATTGAAGCTGTAATCAAAAGAAAATCCTATATACCACTAGCTTCTAAAGAAAAGATAAAGAAAGAGAGTAAATTAGAAATAATTGATATAGCATTATCTTCTCCTCCTAAAGGTAAAAAAAGATGGTCATATAGAATGATTTGTGATTTTTATAATAAAAAACATATTGATAAGATATCACATACTACAGTGGCTACTTTTTTAAAAGATCAAAAAATACAGTTAAAAGGATATTAAGTTTTTTAAACTTTACAAACAGGTATTCTGGTTGGTCGAGTAGAATTCATCAGCAAATATCTCTAGTATATCTATAAAAATACGAACGTTAGTATTTTTTTACTCACACCATACCTCCTTTATTTTGGGAAAAAGGAATCTCACACTTTTTATAATCAATGCATTGTTTGGAACCATCATCTAGAACTACAGCTTCTTCAAAAATTGCACTAGCCATGCATTTTTTAACACATTGATTACATATTTTATAAAAATCATTTATCCAAAGATGATTATTATTATCTGAGATTGGAAGATCCTCAATATCTTTATAGACTGCAGCTAACCTTATAGAAGGTCCCATAGCCAGGGTTAATCAATAAACCATGCTTACCGATAACACCTAATCCAGCCTTTTGTGCTAATAGGGGATAATTTACTTCTCTACCTAAGGAAGGTCCAGCTTCTGCGTTATAACCTCTATCATTAAAAAAATCTTTTATTCTATTTACCTAAATACATAATTCATAATAGGTTCTAAAAATTTTTTTTCAGCAGCTTTAGAAGGTGCTGTATTGATAATCTTAAGAGCCATCTCCATCACAAATACTATAGCATTTGGATATATAATTACTTTATCATCAAAGATATAAGAAGGATTAACCACTGTAAAACCAATATTATTTGCACCTAATTCTTTTGCTAGTTTTTTCATTTCTTCTAAATCTTTTGAATTAATTTCCCTAGAAGAATTTTTTGGCTGTTTGTATAACTCTTTATATGTTTTATTCATTTCTCTTAATGAGCCAAT
>JAENWY010000171.1 GCA_016649775.1 Spirochaetaceae bacterium | reverse complement strand
TTTATAGGAGAATGGTTATAGTAGAATGTAAATTCTAAATTACTTTAGGTAAACATTCTTTAGTGGATGTACATCCATAGTATTTTTAAACCAACCACCCCATTTATTAGTATCAATCATATTGGTAGTAATATAGTAGTAGAATGGAATAATTGAAGCATCTTCATTAACCATGATATCTTCAGCAGTTTTAAGAACGCCTAATCTATCAACAGGACTAGCAATTGTTGCAGCTTCTCTTAGTAGGTCATCATATACATCATTTGTATATTTACCACCATTCATAGCTGAACCAGTCATGAACATATCTAAGAATGTGTTTGGATCTTGGTAATCACCAACCCAACCAGCTCTAGCAATTTCGAAATTACCAGAAGCTCTGTCATCTAAGAAAGTTCCCCATTCTTCGTTAACTAGTTCAATGGTGATTCCTAACTTATCTTTTAATTGTTGTTGTACATATTCAGCAATTTGTTTGTGACCTTCTGAAGTGTTATATAGCACAGTTGTGGTTGGGAAACCAACACCATTAGGATAACCAGCTTCTGCTAAGAAATCTTGAGCCATTTGTGTAGCTTGATCTTGGTTATCAAATGGGAATTTAAGTGCATCATAGCCAGCCATTGGAGGTACAACACCCCAAGCAGGAATTTGTCCAGCTTTTGTAACGCCTTCAACTAATGCATCACGATCAATAGCATATTGAATTGCTTTTCTAACTAGAACGTTATCAAAAGGAGCTTTTTCTGTTTGGAAGATATAGTAATAAGTTGCTAATTGAGCAGCAGCTTGATAAGAATTCTTCATTTTTGCTGAAGAAAGTTTATCAGTTGGAACATTTGTGATCCAATCAATTTCATTATTAGTAAACATATTATAGTTTGTGTTTTCATCATCTGAACTTAAGATAACAACTTTATCAAGTTTTACACTAGCTCTGTCCCAATATTTTTCATTAGGAACAAATTTTAAGTAAGATTGTGGAACTCTTTCAGTTAATACAAAAGGTCCGTTTGATACAACGTTCTCAGGGGCAGTCCATTTATCACCAAAAGCCTCAATTGTTTTTTTAGGTACAATTGCGAATGAATAGTGTGATAAAGCATCAACTGCATAAGGAATTGGACCAATTAAATCCATTTGGAAGGTATAATCGTCAAGTGCACGGATACCAACTGTGTCAGCTCCAGCTTTACCTGAGTTATAATCATTAGCACCCTTTAAGAACATGCAAGGGAACCAAGCATATGGTGCAGCTGTATCAGGGTTTAATTCTCTTAACCAAGAATAAACAACATCATTTGCTGTAATTGGAGTTCCGTCAGACCATGTTGTGTGTCTTAGGTGGAATGTATATTGAGTACCATCAGCATTTGATTCCCATGTTTCTGCAACACCTGGATCTGCATTACCTGTTTTTGGGTTTATAGCTACTAAACCTTCGAACATTGTGTTATAGATTCTGTGCTCAGGAACACCTTGAATAAGTGCAGGGTCGAGAGAAGCAGGTTCTGCACCATTAGATAATGTGAATACTACGCCGTTATCTGCAGCAGTTTCTGCTTTAGCAGGAGTAGTTGTAGTTTCAGTTTTAGCTGTAGCCACAGTTTGTGTAGCAGGAGCAGTAGCTGATGTCTCAGCCTTTTTGCCACAAGAGACAAAAACGGTAGCTAAAAGCATTACGCCTAAAGCGATAGACAGTGATTTTTTCATAGATAGATCTCCTTAATGATTGATTTTTTCTATTTGCTATTTGTATAATCTTATATATACTATATCATAATATATGCTAATTAGTAAACGACGGATATTAAATTACGTCAAGTGAAAATAGAAAATTATTGAATAAATGTAATTATACATACATTGTGGTTATAAAAATAACATAAAAAATAAGGATTTAGAGTGAAATATCATTTAAAAAATAAAGATTCAAAACTAATATATAAAACAGGCATAATTGCAAAGTTTATTTGTTTATTGTATTTTGTTTTTTTTTCTTGGCAAATAATTATTCATATTAGCGAGGGAGAACCCTTATCTACTATGATTATTCCTATTATCCTATTACTACTTTCTTTGTTGGGAATACTATATAGAGATTATTTTGTCTTTAATAATATAGAGTTAAATGTAGTAAAAGTATTTGGAATATATCCTTTTACTGCAAAACAAATAATTAATGTTCAGGATATAGATAAAATAGTAGTAACACACTTTACAAAGGGCTCTTATAATAATGATCCTAATTTCAAGAAGAAAGGGAAGGCTTACAGAGCTCAATTATCTTTTGCTTTAAGATTGAAGGATGAGACTGAAGAAATTATTGAAATAATTGATGAAAAAAAGAGTGGTGGATTTAGCGAAGCTGCGGCTTTTAAAGTTAGTCAATATTTGGGTGTTGAATACTATCAAGACCGGTCAAGAGATTTGGATATTAATGTTGGTATTAGAGATCTAAAATAAAGTGATATACATATTTTATAATAAAAATGGAGCTATAAAGTGATGTATTTATTACCTATTTTAGACTTATATTTATGTTATTTTTTAGTTAAAATGTTATTGAAAAAGAAATAAGATTTGTTTATATAAACTTTAAATAATTTTTTTAAAATAGACTAATTACTAAAAGTTTGGATAAATATTGCATAATGTTGCAATTTCCTGTATCGTATTCTTTATTTGCAAGGCATATAAATAGTATGCACGCTGTGCAAAAATACACAAAATAAATCTATAGAGGAAATAAAATGACGAAGTATATTTTCAGACGGTTGCTTGGAATGATCCCTACATTACTGATAATTATTACATTAAGTTTCTTTATTGTTCGTATTGCTCCCGGTGGTCCTTTCGATGGAGAAAGAGCTCTTCCTGAAGCAGTTAAAGCTAATATTGAAGCAAAATATCATTTAGACGAACCTGTCTTACAACAGTATGGACGTTATCTTTTTGATGTAGTAAGAGGTGATTTAGGTCCTTCCTATAAGTACAAAGACAATGATGTTAACTATTACATCTTTACATCTCTTCCTAATTCAGCAGTATTAGGTTCTATTGCAATATTACTAGCTTTAGTATTTGGTATATTATTTGGTATTCTAGCAGCATTGTATCAAAATTCTTGGATAGATTATCTGACGATGGGCGTAGCGGTTATAGGGATATCCGTTCCACTCTTCGTGGTCGGGCCAGTCCTGCAATTGATATTCGCGATGAATTTAGGATGGCTTCCTACCTCTGGTTGGTATACAACAGGTGAGGGGTGGCAATCTGTAATTTTACCAGCTTTATCTTTATCATTTGCCTATTTTGCTACTGTAGCTCGTTTAACAAGATCTTCAATGCTTGATACGCTTAGATCTGATTATATTAGAACAGCTAAAGCAAAAGGTATGAAAAATAGTACTATTATTCTAAAACATGCTATGAAAGGAGCTATGCTTCCTATCGTAAGTTATTTAGGCCCTGCTTTTGCTGGTGTTATTACTGGTTCTATCGTTATCGAACAAGTATTCCGAGTTCCTGGTATTGGTAAATTCTTCATACAAAGTTCATTCAACCGTGACTATACATTAATTATTGGTGTAGTTATTGTATTCTCTGTAATACTTGTTGTTATGAACTTTATTGTTGATATTGTTTATGCAATGCTTGATCCTCGTATCGCTTATTAATAAGGATTTATTGAAAAATGTTAGATAAAAAGAAAAAAGTTAGTGCCCTTACCAATGAGTTTGATCAAGTTGTTGTTGGTAACAGTTTAACAAAAGATGCATGGAAGAGATTAAGAAAAAATAAAATGGCTGTATTAGGTTTAGTTATTGTTGTTGTTTATGCTCTACTTGCAGCTTTTGCCTCATTTCTTCCTATGTATGCTTATGATCAAATCATTTTGGATCACCAGAATTTAGCACCTTCATGGAATACCTCTGCGGGTGATTTAATGATGGTTGATAAACAAGAAGCATTATTTTTTACCGCTTGGAAAGAAGGCCGTCTTGTCTTGAATGATGAACAAGATGCTCAAATTAAAAGTTGGATTAATGACAGTAAAACTAACAAAGTTTGGGATATGGTTTTCAAACAAGGTGTAGCTCAAATTGCAAGTGGTAATTTTACCTGGAATGATAGTGAACAAAAAGCTATTGATAAATTACAAAACAAAATTGATACAGAAATTTTTGTAGAAGTTAATAGTATAAAAATAGATAATAAAGATATTTCTAAATTAGGTAGTAGTGTTTTATCTAAAACCTATGCTGATTTATTAAGTTTGGACAGTACAACTGCTATAATGGAACAATCTACACAAGAAATGAGAGCTCTTGTAGAAAATACTCTTGATTTAACAGATGAAGAAAGAACCGCTCTTGGTGAGACTGGAATAGCAAAAAGAGTAGATACTGCCATTGAAACAATGGGTACTACTACATATCAAAAGAAATTATCTGAAAATATTATTGGTAAAATTGATGCTCAAATTCTTCGTAATGTAACAAAAGAAATTAAAGCTCAAAATAAAGATGGCTCAGTAACTTTCCCATTAAAAGAATCCGTTAATGTAAATGCTAATGTTAAAGCTACAGTAACTGCTTCTCTTAAAAATAGTAGACATTATTTATTAGGCACAGACTATAGTGGTCGTGATTTATTAGCACGTATCATTTATGGTGGCCAGATTTCAATAATGATTGGTTTAATAGGTACTCTATTTAGTGTATTTATTGGTATCGTTCTTGGTGCTCTTGCTGGATATTTAGGTGGTAAAGTAGATTACATCATAATGAGAATTGTTGATGTTATGTATGGACTACCATACATGTTGATTGTTATTATTTG
>JAENWY010000014.1 GCA_016649775.1 Spirochaetaceae bacterium | reverse complement strand
TGTGGCTTTAAAGCTATTAGAATTAATCCTGGAAACATGAAACAAAAATGGAAATTAGATGAAGTTGTTAGAGCTGCAAAAGAACATGATATTGCTATAAGAATTGGATTAAATTCTGGTTCTCTTCCTGAAGGAAGTGGTAACAAAGCAGTAATAATGGTAAATAGTGCACTAAAATATCTATCTTGGTTTGAAGAACTTGGTTTTTATAATACAGTGGTATCTTTAAAATCAACAAATTTAGAAGAAACAACAGAGGCTAACGAGTTATTTGCCTCTAAATCTAATTATCCTCTTCACCTCGGTGTTACTGAGGCTGGATCTGTTGTATCAAGTGTAGCTCGTTCTATGTGGATACTTGGAAATTTGATAACTAAAGGAATAGGCAATACTATGCGTATTTCTATTACTGGTGATATAGAAGATGAGGTCTTTGCTGGAGTAGAAATACTTAGAACATTAGGACTTCGTACAACTGGTATTAGAATAGTTAGTTGTCCTCGTTGCGGACGTAGTTCCTTTGATTCAATAGGCTTTTTAAGAGAAGTTGAGCCAGATTTATTAAAATTAAAGAAAAATATGTCTGTAGCAATTATGGGTTGTCAAGTTAATGGACCAGGAGAAGCCAAAGGCGCTGATGTAGCAATTACAGGACTTGGAACAAAAGTATTCCTATATAAAAAAGGAGTATTATTTAAAGAAGTTTTACGATCTAATGCTAAGGAAGCACTGTTGGAGGCTATTGAAAGTGGCAAATAATAAATTAATAATTAAGGGTGCTCGTGAGCATAACCTTAAAAATATCAATTTAACATTAGAAAAAGATTCTCTCATTGTTATAAGTGGATTATCAGGTAGTGGAAAAAGTTCTCTTGCTTTTGATACTATCTTTGCAGAAGGTCAGAGAAGATATGTTGAATCTCTTTCAGCATATGCGAGACAGTTTTTGGGAAGATTAGAGAAACCCGATGTTGATTATATGGAAGGATTATCTCCTTCAATTGCTATTGAACAAAAATCAACAAACAAAAATCCTCGATCTATTGTTGGTACAATTACCGAAATATATGATTATTATAGACTTCTCTGGGCTCGAGTTGGTACTCCTTATTGTCCTAGTTGTGGAAGAGAAATTACAGAGATGGGAATTGATCAAATAATTGATGCAATTTTTGTTTATGGGGAAGGCTCTAAAATTATGGTATCTTCTCCTGTGGCTATTGGCAAAAAGGGAGAATATAAAAAAGTATTTCATGATGCCCGCCATGCTGGTTTTCAAAGAGCTAAAGTAGATGGTGAATTAAAGCCATTAGATGAACTTACAACTCTTGATAAGAAGTTTAATCATAATATAGATATTGTTGTTGATAGATTGATTTTAAATACAGAAAATAGAACTCGTTTATCAGATTCTTTAGAAACGGCAATTGATATGAGCAATGGATTAGTTAAAATAACGTTATTTAATGGTGATGATGGTGAAAAAACGGAATTAGAAGAGATTTTTTCACAAAAAAATAGTTGTCCTCATTGTGGAATTACAATTCCAGAATTGGAACCCCGTTTATTTAGTTTTAATAATCCTTTTGGAGCTTGTCCCACTTGTCATGGTTTAGGAGAAGAATCACAATTTGATATTGATAAGATTATTCCTGATTTTTCATTAAGTTTTAATGAACATGCTATCAAAACTCATAACCCTACAGCCTCCTGGAATAAAGTTGAATTTGCGGCTTTAGCAAAGGAAATAAAGTTTTCACTAGATACTCCAATTAATAAATTACCTAAAAAAATTCTAGATGTAATTTTGTATGGATATACAAAGAAACTTAAAATGACTTTTTTAGATACTGAGGAAGGCACAAAGTACGAACAAATGAAAAAATTTGAGGGTGTTATTAAACAACTTCAAAGAAGAGAATATCAAACAGGATCTCCTCAGATGAGAAATTGGTATGAATCTTTCAAAAGTTCACATGAGTGTGGCTCTTGTCATGGTAAAAAACTCCGAGTAGAATCTTTAAATGTTTTAGTCGGTGAAAAAAATATAATGGAAATCACAGAGCTTTCAGTAAAAGATAGTATTGATTTCTTCAAGAATCTTAAATTAAATGAAACTAAAGTTGCAATTTCAAAAGAAGTTATAAAGGAAATAAATTCACGTTTATCTTTTCTAATGGATGTAGGCTTAAGTTACTTAACATTAAATAGATCTAGTGGAACTTTATCTGGAGGGGAAGCTCAAAGGATTAGATTGGCAACACAAATTGGATCTGCTTTGACTGGTGTTTTATACGTATTAGATGAACCTTCAATAGGATTACACCAAAGAGATAATGCCTTACTAATTAAAACTTTAAAGCATTTAAGAGATATTGGAAATACTTTAATTGTAGTTGAACATGATGAGGCAACAATTAGGGCAGCTGATTATCTTGTAGATATTGGTCCTGGGGCTGGAATTCATGGCGGAAATATCATAGGGCAAGGTACTCCTGAAGAAGTATCAAAAATTCCTGAATCTATTACTGGTCAATTTTTAGCAGGAAAATTAACAATACCTGTACCAACGGAAAGAAGAAAGGGTAATGGTGACAAAATACGAATTGAAGGTGCTTCTAAGAATAATCTAAAAGGAATTAATGTAGATATTCCACTAGGTAAACTTGTTGTATTTACAGGTGTTTCAGGTAGTGGTAAAAGCACTTTATTAAATCAAATATTAGTTCAAGAAACTAGAAGAGTATTAAATGGTAAAACTTTGTCTAAGGACGGATTCACTAAAATAAGTGGTTTAGAAAATATTGATAAATTAATCAGTATTGATCAAAGTCCTATTGGTAGAACTCCAAGATCTAATCCTGCAACTTATGTTGGCGTATTTACTCCTATAAGAGAATTATTTGCTTCACTTCCGGAATCAAAAGCTAGGGGTTATAAAAGTGGGAGATTTTCTTTTAATGTAGCTGGCGGTAGATGTGAAAATTGTAAGGGTGATGGTCAATTAAAAATTGAAATGCATTTCTTACCAGATGTTTTTGTTGGTTGTGATGTTTGTCATGGTAAAAGATTTAACCAGGAAACTTTGAATGTAAAGTATAAGGGAAAATCTATACATGATGTATTAGATATGACAGTTGAAGAAGCAGCAGAGTTTTTCGCTCCTATTAATAAAATAAGAGTAAAACTAGAAACTTTAGTTTCTGTTGGTCTTGGATATCTAAAGTTAGGACAGAGTGCTTTAACATTATCTGGTGGTGAGGCTCAAAGGGTAAAATTATCTCTTGAACTATCTAAACGAAGTACTGGAAAAACGTTATATGTTCTTGATGAACCAACTACTGGATTACATTTTGCTGATGTTAAATTATTAGTGGTAGTTATTAATAGATTAGTGGATGCTGGAAATACAGTTATTTTAATTGAACACAATCTAGATGTAATAAAAGTTGCAGATTATATTATAGATCTCGGTCCTGAAGGTGGTGATGAAGGTGGCACTATTGTAGTCTCCGGAACTCCCGAAAAAGTAGCTAAATTTGATAAGTCTTATACTGGTAAATTCTTAGCTCCGATGCTAAAATAACCAAATATGAAAACTAGAGCCTTAGCACTGATTGTGTTTTTATTAATAAATAATATTCTATTTGCATCTTCTCTCTCAACCTTGAGTGTAGAAGATGCAACTATTAATCAATTAGTGTTAATGGCTAGTGTTCGAGGACTCTCAATTGATGGAACAAAAGAAGAATTAAAACAATCGATATTAGATTCTTTTAAACTTGAATCAGAGAGTTTATCTTCTTCTCAAGCTGTTGCTGCTATTGAAATTGGAAAACCAATTGAATCAAATCCATATATACTTGAAATTATTAGTGCTCAAAGTTTATTAAAGAGTGGAAATGAAAATCCTTTAATTATTCTTGAAGGTTCTGCTCAAATTACATTTAAAGTAAAAGCTGAAGATGCGCCTCAAAAACTGAGTGCCTCTAAAATAATTGTTGACCTTGCAAATAAAAGATTGTCGGCACTAGGTGGAGTTAGTTTTGAAAGTACAACAGGCTCTAATAATAAAAGTTTTCAAAATATTAATGGTGAAATAGTTTCTCTCAACTGGGGTACTAAGGCTATTGATGTAGCAGGTGGTATTATTTCTACTACCCGTATTAATAGTGAAGGGAACGAGATAACATTTATAGCTTCTTCTAGCAAGCTATCATACAATAGTGATTCTGATTCTTTTATCTTAAAAGATGGATTTGTTTCAACTAATATTGATACAGCATATTCTTCGATTAGTGCCGAAAAATTAGCACTTTTGCCTAATGGTGATATGTTCTTAAAAAATGCTTTCATTTCTATCGGTCGAGTTCCTGTTTTATATTTACCCTATTTCTATTCACCAGGCGCTACAATGATAGGAAATCCTTCCCTAGGGTATGAAACTTCTCGTGGATTTTTTGTAAATACAACTTTTGAAATATTTGGTAAATACCCATCTTTTTCAAAAACTGAGAGATCTAGTTTTAGTACATTGCTTTCTTCTTCAAGTTCAAAACAACTATACCCAACTTCCTCGATATATACTGCAAAAAAAGAAGCAGAGCTAACTAATCTTGAAAAATGGTCTTCTAAAACAGGCAGTTTTTTATCTTTAATGTTTGATGCCTATGAATTTACCCCATATAGAGTTGAAAGTGGGATTAATAATAGTGATGAAACAAATGCGTTTGCTTTAGGTGTAGCTAGTGAATTAAATTTATTATCTTCATCGTTGAAAATTGATTTTTCAACGATGACCTCATTTACATCCGATGGTGATACCGGAGATTTAGAAAACCCTACCGCCTTTCCAGCATTCAGATATGACGGTAAAGTTTCCCTTGATTATAAGTCAAGTATATTAACATTGTCATTAGATATTCCTTATAGTTCTGATCCCAAAGCAAAAAAGGCGTATTCAAATAGGCTTTCTTCTTTTAATCTAGATGCTTTGTGGAACAAAGATCAAAAATTTCCTACAACATATAGTTCTGATGTTAATTCTTATAAATGGGATTTAACTGCTAAAATAGTAGTGCCAACAACTATTTTTGGTGATTATATTAAAGTTCTTCAAATGACCTCCATAAATTCTTCAGCAGAATATACTTGGCAGAATATAGATAGTACTTATAAATATAGCCTTACTAGTTATTTTTTTCCTGCAATAAAAGCAAAAATGAGTGGTACTCTTTTTTCCTTTATTTTTGGTGGTGAACAGGATATTAAAGTTGATGAGAAAATAAAAAAGGCTAAAGAGGTGAGCACTTTAGACAAGGATCCTAATAATTCTTTGGATAAACCTATTATTGATGAAAGTACTGTTTTAGTCGATAATTTATTAATAGGTACTTTAGATAATTTATCCTTTAAAAAAAGTAGCAGTATAAGTACTAAAACAAGTTTTACAACATCTTTAGATTATTTATTAAATGAATATTATTCTTATCAAGTTAGTGCTATTGGAGAGAATACAGATGAATGGGTAGAACGTCAAAATACCAGTGAATTAGATTTTACATACAAAGCTAGTTTAAATCCCAATTGGTTAAGTTATACTTCGAAATTATCAAATACCTATAGTTATGATGAAAATACAATAATAAATAAAAATGTTACAATTTCAAATGATAATTCTTTATTGTTACCTTTTCTTGGAATTTCCTATTATTTTAATACTAAATTATATTATTACAATGAAAATAGTGAGAGAAAGGTTTATTCAAGTTTTGAATTTACAGATGATTGGGTAACTAAGCATTTACTATCAATCTCACATAGGTTTAGTCTTGGAGATATATATTTAACTCCAAAATTATCTCTGCAGTTACCTCCCTTAACATTAACACTTAGTCCATCTTTATATTTTGAAGGTTATGGAATTACTAATAACTTATCATTTGATGTAAATGTTGATAATACTTTTGAATTTACTTCAGTTACAGATACTATAAAATATGTAAATGGATTCTTTTCTACCTCACTTACAACATACTATGATATATCATCGTATGATACAGCCGTTCGATCTATAGACCCATTAGATCTTTCAGGATTTATTACCTACAATAATACAGATATTAGTCAGAAAATTAGTCAATCTTTTGAGTTTTATGGATTAAATGAAGACATAGATAATTACTTTAATGAAATTAAAACCTCTTATACCAATAAATTTTTGACAAGTGAATTTAATTTTTCATCTGAAAAAGGAAGTATTAATGCTGATTATTTTAGAAATACATTATCATTTAAAAACTTACAGAAATTGTGGTGGAAAAACAGGATGGGATTTAATTTAAGTGTTGATACAACATTTAATTATGATTTTAATGATCATTATTCAACTTATTTTACATTGAAAACCTCCCTTTCTTTTGATATTGCAGAGTTCTTAGAATGTGATTTTTCTATAACTACCTCAAACTATGGCTTTAGTAATTATTATGACAGTGAAGGAAATTTCTCTATTAGTAAATTAATAGCAGATTTAGGCCGCTCTTTTGACTTGTTTGGAGAAGGAAGAACTAATACTAATTTTAATTTGGAAAGTATCTCATTTGAATTTGTACACTATATGGAAGATTGGAATCTCCATTGCAAATACACTGGAACCGTTGTATTATCTTCCTATAAATATAGCTTTGTTCCGACACTAACATTCTTCTTACAGTGGAAAACTATTCCAGAATTAAAGGTGGATGAAAGCATTAGTCTGGACTCTAAAGGAGCTTGGCAATACTCTGGTTAATATGGATAGGTAATGATTAGAAATATAAAATTTGATAATTTAGATAAACTTCGAATCATTTGCGGAGCAAATGATAGTAATATTGCATATATAGAAATATTACTTGATGTTGAGATAATAAGCAGAGGCAACTATTTAATAGTAGAGTCAGATGATGACTTTAGATTAGATTTGTCTGAAGACTTATTTAAAAACTTAAATAAATTAGATTCAGAAAGTACTAAGAACATTGATGAGAGTCAGATATTCATGGAATATCAAAACATTGTATCTGGTCCTAGTGTTTCTGATTTGCTTTCAAATCAAATTAGTTATGATGAGTTCCAAAGTATTAGTGTTAATAATAAAACTATATTTGCAAAAACTACTCATCAAAAACAATTAATAAAAGCAATGGATACTTCACAAATATCTTTTGCTATTGGTCCTGCTGGAACTGGTAAAACTTTTCTAGCAATTGCTTATGCTCTTGCACAATTAAATAGTGGAAAAAAACAGAAAATTATTTTAACTAGACCTGTTGTTGAGGCTGGAGAAAATCTTGGATTTCTACCAGGAACATTAAGTGAAAAAATAAACCCTTATATTAGACCTTTATTTGATGCTATGGCGTGGATGTTGCCTCCTGGTTCAATTACAAGAATGGAAAGCTCTGGAGCAATTGAGATAGCTCCTCTAGCCTACATGCGAGGTAGATCTTTACACAATAGTATTATTATTCTTGACGAGGCTCAAAATACCTCAAAGGAACAAATGAAAATGTTCTTAACTAGAATAGGTGAAAATTCAAAAGTCATTGTAACTGGAGATGTATCACAAATAGATTTACCACATGGCAAACGATCTGGGTTATTACATGCTTCAAAAATTTTACGAAACATTCCTGGAATAGAGTTTGTAGAGTTTGATTCTAAAGATGTAGTTAGAGCAAAGATTATTCAAAAGATAATTGATGCATATGATAAAATGGAGGAAGAATTTTGAGAAATAAAAAATTTGTATTTTTTGAAGCAATAACTCCTAGCGAAGGGGAAGCTACTACTAATGAAAGATTCTTATTAGTGTTTTTTACGATAAGTATTTTGATAGTTATGCTTGTTATGCCAATGTTTATTGCAAGAAAATTAATGAGTTCAAATACTATTACAGCAAACCTCCAAGTAAAAGAATTAGCTCCAGAAGATTTATTTGTAAAAAGAGCATTTGAATATGAAAATGTTGATAAAACCAATGAGTTACGAGCTGAAGCCATTAAAAGAGTTTATCCTAGATTTGAATTTGATAAAGATGCGACTTTGTCTAGTTATGATAAATTAAATACCTTTATCCATCTATTTAGCGTAAGTTCAGCTTCAATATTAGCTGAGCGATTTGTTGGGTTATCAGAAGATGAATTATTATTTTTTAAAAGCCAATACGTAGCATCTAGTGATATACAGAAACAGGAATTTGGAACTTGGATTGAACAAGTAGGAAAAAAAATAATTGAAAATGGTTATGCTAATACAAACGAAATTAATAAAGTAAGTAATGAAGGATATTCCATTTTTGTAGTTCAGGGTGATGTAACATCACTTTATAATAGAAATAATAAACAAATAACAAATAAAGTTGATGTAGCTGATATAATTACTAAAGATAAAATATCTGCTTTTGTTGAAAAACAATTAAAAAATCATTCAATAACTGATTCTGTTTATGACGTTGAGTTTATTTCTGTAGTCTTAAAAGGGTTACTTAATCCTAATGTTTTATATGATGAACTTGCAACTCAAGCAGTTTTATCTGAAGCTTTTAATAGTGTTCCACCTCAAAATGTATATGTTGCTGCTGGTCAAAAAATATTGGTAAAAGATTCAATTATATCTGAAGATGATTTAGCTCTATTAAAACAAGTAGAAAGTCATAAGTCCTTGTATTCCACTCCACAGATATTAGCTAGAGAAATACTAATAATATTAATTACTTTAATTTCTTACTATTTATTTTTTACAAGCAATAAAAATTCAATAAGAAGAATTCAATTCACAATGGTTTATTTAGTAATTATGGTAATAACGTTAATTATTACAACTGTAATATTGGTATTAAGGGATAATTTTAATTCAACTGTATTAGGACCTTTACTTCCGATTGTATTGGGTTCTATGTTGCTAAAGAATATTACGGGTTATAAGCGTTATGGCTATTTATTTACAATTCAATATGCTCTTTTTGGAGCTTTGTTTCCTGGTGCAACTTGGTTTACTTTTTTCTATTTAGCAACAATTGGTATTAGCTTTATAAATATTATTGATTATGAAAAGGATAGATTAATCAGTAATCTCAGTGTTTTAAAAGCAATAGGATTGGCTTTAGCAATGACAATATTGTTATATGCAATACAGGGTTATCCCTTTGTTAAGCTGAGTTCTAGTTTAGTAACAATTATTGCGAATAGTTTATTATGTTTAATTTTAGAGAAATTTACTCTGCCTTATATAGATAATTTCTTAAATATTCCTACAATTTTTCGACTAAGAGAACTTGAGAAATTAAATTCTCCATTATTGGAAAAACTAAAAAATAATGCAAATGGAACCTTTAACCATTCATTAGGAGTTGCTGATTTATCTGTAGCTGCTGCAAAATCAATTGGAGCTGATGAAAATTTATGTAAGGTTGCAGCGCTTTATCATGATGTTGGAAAAATGGACCGTCCTGAATATTTCACTGAAAATCAGATGCCGGGAATTAATAAACATGATGACTTGTCACCAGCTATGAGTGCTGCTATGATTAGATCGCATGTTAAATCTAGTGTAGAAAAATGTAGAGAAGAAGGCCTTCCTTTAGAAATAATAACGATAATAGGGGAGCATCATGGGAATGATATTATCTCTTATTTTTATAATGAGGCTGTTAAAGATTCACAAGATACTAATTACGCTGTAAATGAAACAGATTTCTCATATACAGGGAATTCTCCTACATCACGTGAGAGTGCCATAGTTATGTTAAGTGATTGTGCGGAAGCAGCTTCGCACTCAATTAAAGATATTACTCCTCAAAAAATTAGTAGAATGGTATCAAATATAATAAAAGTTAAATTTGATCATAATCAATTAAGAGATAGTAGATTAGATTTGACTGAATTAAATATAATCAAAAATTCTATTGAAACTTCTCTGATGGGAAAATATCATACAAGAATTGCATACCCAGATCAGGAAAAAACATTAAAGGGGAATGACGGAAAGTAAATATTGTATTAATTTTGCTTTAAGGCAATATAATAAATATTATAAAATATGTTATACTTACTATAAGTTGGTATTTTGAAAGTTTAGATAATTAATATTTAGTATTGTAATTGATACTAAAATTAGCTTTAATAATATATAAATTGAGAGAGTTATGAATATAATTGATGTTGAATACGGGAATCCGAGTTATAGCGAAAGAGCAAATGAAGATTTGGTTATAAAAAGGATTAATAAAATTTTAGAAAAGGTAGATACTCATGATGTTGAATTGTCTGTATCTTTTGTTTCTGATTATGAAATACAGGCTCTAAATAAAGAATATAGAAATTTAGATTCTCCTACAGATATTTTATCATTTGTACAAAGTGATAGTAGAAATGAAGAAGATTTTTGGCCAACAATGACAGGGGAAGAAGTTGAGAATGTACTAGGAGATATGATAATTTCTCTTAGTGCTCTTGAAAGAAACTGTGAAGATTTTGGGGCGAGCTTTGATGAGGAACTATATCGATTATTAATCCATGGTGTATTACATCTTATAGGTTTAGACCATAAGACCAATGACTTTAACATTGAGCCAATGCTATCTCTTCAAGAACAAGTTCTTAAAGAATTAATGGAGTGTGAATTTTGAGTATTTTTGATTACTTTTTTAAATTTCAATCAAATAAAGAAGAAATAGACGAAGAACAAGAAAAGTCTGAAAGAGAAGAACGTCAAACAATGATAAAAGGTATTGCTGAACTTGATGATATGACAGTCAGAGAGATAATGATTCCTAGAATTGATGTTGATTTTGTAAATTCAGATATTACTCTAGATGAATTTTATTCTATCATTATTAAAAATGGTTATTCTCGATATCCTGTATATGAAGATAATTATGATAATATAATAGGTGTTTTGTATGCTAAAGATTTACTTAGAAAAGGAATTCAAGACAATTTCGGTGTAAAATCTTTAATGAGAAAGCCCTATTTTGTACCCGATAGTAAACATTTAGATGATTTATTACGTGATTTTAAGAGAATTAAGGTTCATATTGCAATTGTTGTTGATGAATATGGTGGTGTTGCAGGAATTGTTTGTCTCGAAGATATTTTAGAGGTTATCGTTGGTGAAATTCAAGATGAATTTGATGAAGATGAAGAACCAGAGATCAATAAAATTGGTGAGAATAAATATCTTGTAGAGGCAAGAACAAATATTGAAGATTTGAATGAAGAACTTAATGTTAAATTAAATGAAGAAGATTTTGAGACCATTGGTGGATATGTTTTTGAATTATTTGGAAGAATCCCTTTAAATGGTGAGACTGTTGAACATGACAATCTTATATTTAAAGTTGCCAATATTGAAGGTCATAAAATTAATAGTATTGAAATAACAATTGTAAAATAATAAATTTTTGTAAAAAATTAAAACAATTTAAGTATTGAAAAAATAACTTAAAATCTATACTGTGAATATAGATAAATAATTACTGATAAACTTTAAATGTGTTGCATTTTTGTTGTGATAAAAATAATATTTTTATTTTATGTCTCAAAATGTTGACCCTTTTAGAACTAATTAGTATTATTAAAGAATAAAAATAACCATAAATCTGGAGGATTTATCCATGAAGATTGCTATTAACGGTTTCGGTAGAATTGGACGTAATGTTTTTAAGATTGCGTCAAAAGATCCAAGCATTGAAATTGTCGGTATTAACGACTTAACAGACCCAAAGACTTTAGCACATTTACTAAAGTACGATTCAACTTACGGTGTATATGACCATGAAGTAAAAGCTTTAGAAGGCGCTATCTCTGTAGACGGAAAAAATATTAAAATTTATAGTGAAAGAGATCCAAAAAACCTTCCTTGGGGCGCTCTTAATGTAGATGTAGTTATAGAATCAACAGGTGTTTTTAGAACAGCTGATGGTCCTAGAGGTGGTTATAAAGATCACATCAAAGCTGGAGCTAAGAAAGTTATCTTAACAGTTCCTGCTAAAGATGAAATTGACCAAACTATCGTTTGCGGTGTAAATGATGAAACTATTGATTTAAAGAATGAAGCATTCTCAAACGCTTCATGTACAACTAACTGTTTAGCTCCAATTTCAAAAGTTATCTTAGATAATTTAGGAATTGTTCGTGGCTTAATGACTACTATACATTCATACACAAATGACCAAGTTATGTTAGATCAACCTAAAGATGATTTACGTAGATCACGTTCAGGTGCTATTTCCATAATTCCTACAACTACTGGTGCTGCAGCTGCTGTATCTCAAGTTATTCCAGAATTAAAAGGCAAAATGAATGGTATGGCAATGCGTGTTCCAACTCCTACAGGTTCAGTTGTTGATTTAGTTGTTGAAACAGAAAAAGATTGTACTGTTGCTGAATTAAACGCAATGTTTAAAGCTGCTTCTGAATCAGGTCCTATGGTTGGTATTCTTGAATACACTGAAGATCCAATTGTATCTCATGATATCGTTGGTAATGATCACTCTTCAATTGTTGATGGTTTATCAACAATGAAAATGGGTCCTAAGTTCTTTAAGGTAATCAGTTGGTATGATAACGAGTTTGCTTATTCAACTCGTGTAGTTGACCTAGCTAGAAAGATTTCTAAATAATTTTATTCCCTAATAAGGAACGAGCCTGCTTCTGTTTTAGGGGCAGGCTTTATTTATAACTAAGGAGTTTGTAATGGTTTTAAACACAATTCGCGACGCAAATTTTGATAACAAGAAAGTTGTTATCCGTGTTGATTTCAATGTACCTATCAAAGAAGGTAAGGTTACAGATAACACCAGAATTAAAGCTGCACTTCCAACAATAAAATATTTATTAGAAAAGGGTGCTTCTCTTGTAGTAATGAGTCACAGAGGACGTCCAAACGGCAAAAAATCTGAAGAATTTTCAATGGCACCAATTGCTAAAGAATTCAGTACTCTTCTAGGTTTAGAAGTAAAATTAGCACCAGATGTATTAGGTCCAGAAGTAGCTAAAATGGTAAAAGACCTTAAGAAAGGTCAAGTTTTACTTTTAGAGAACTTACGTTTCTATATTGAAGAAACAGATAATGATGTAGAATATGCAAAAACTTTAGCATCTTATGGAGACATTTATGTAAATGATGCATTTGGTACAGCTCATAGAGCACATGCATCAACAGAAGGTATTGCACATTACCTTCCTTCTTATGCAGGTTTTTTAATTGAAAAAGAAGTAAAATTCTTGGATCCTCTTCTATCTAATCCTGAAAAACCTTTTGTTGCTATCATAGGTGGTTCAAAGGTTTCTTCAAAAATCACAGTTTTAGAAAGCTTATCAAAAACATGTAACACTATCGTAATTGGTGGTGGTATGGCTTATACTTTCTTAAAAGTACAAGGTTATAATATTGGTAAATCTTTATTAGAAGAAGATTACTTAGATACAGCTAAATCATTCTTAGCAAAAGCAAAAGAACGTGGAGTTAAGGTAATTCTTCCATTAGATCATGTTTGTGCAGCTACATTTGCAGAAGATGCTACTCCTATAGCAGTTGATGCTCCGGGAATTGAAGGTGATTTAATTGGTATGGATATTGGTCCTAAAACAATAGCTGCTATTGTTGCAGAAGTAAAATCTGCAAAGAGTGTAGTTTGGAATGGTCCTATGGGCGTTTTCGAATTTGACGCTTTTTCTGAAGGTACCAAGAAAGTTGCATTAGCACTAGCTGAATGTAAGGGTATTACAGTTGTTGGTGGTGGTGACAGTGTTGCTGCAATCAATAAATTTGGATTAGCAGATAAAGTAAGTCATGTATCAACAGGTGGGGGTGCTTCTCTAGAATTCCTAGAAGGCAAAACATTACCAGGTATTAAGGCTTTGGAGAAAAAAATGAGAAGAATTTATATTGCAGGTAACTGGAAAATGAATTTAACACCTAGTGAAGGTGTTAAATTAGCAAAAGAATTAGCTGAAGCTGTAAAGGGTTGTAATGCAAAAGTTATGGTAGCTCCTAACTATGTATCTCTTCCTGCCGTAGTAGAAGCTCTTAAAGATAGCGACATTATCGTGGCTGCACAAAACATGAATGATCACTTAAGTGGTGCATTTACTGGTGAAGTTTCTCCCTTAATGTTAAAAGATTTAGGTGTTAATACAGTTATTCTAGGACACAGTGAAAGAAGAGCAATTTATGGTGAATCTAATGAATTAATAAATAAAAAGGTTTTACTTGCACTTGCAGAAGGTATGGATATTGTTCTATGTATCGGCGAAACTCTTGAAGAAAGAGAAGGCGGAAAATTAGAAGAAGTTCTTACTACTCAAGTGAATGAAGGCTTAAAATCTGTAACTGTTAAACAAATGGCAAAGATTACATTAGCTTATGAACCTGTATGGGCAATTGGTACTGGTAAAACAGCTTCACCTGAAGATGCTGATGATGCACATGCATTAGTTAGAAGTAAAATTGAAAAACTTTTTAACAAAACGGTTGCAGAAGAGACAATTATACAGTATGGTGGTTCAGTAAAGGCTGCTAACGTTAAAGAATTAATGGCTAAAGAAAATATTGATGGTGCACTTGTTGGTGGAGCAGCTCTTTCTGTAGCTAATTTCCTTCCAATTGTGGCTTTTGATAAGTAAAAAAATATTCGGAGAAGTTAAATGGGTGTTTTAAGTTCTATATTGACGGTAGTTTTTATCGTCGTAAGCATATTGTTGGTTTTCATCGTAGCGATTCAAGATGAACAGAGTGATGGATTAGGTGGCGTATTTGGTGGTGCCGCACAAGCTTCCTTTGGGTCTCACACTAGTAGTGTTGTAACAAGGGCAACTGCCGTTCTTGGTGCTGCTTTTATGATTATAGCAGTGTTTATAGCTCTTGGTAATAAAGCTCCATCTGATGCTAAGTTATTGAATTCAGTAGATAGTAAGCAAGTTCAACAAAGTCAAACTTGGTGGACTGGTTCTCCTACTAAATAATTAGGACTTATTAAACTGATGATTAAATAATAGTCCGGCCGCATTACTTGCGGTCGGTTTATGTCTAAAAGGATTAAATGTAATGAGGGTTTGTATATTATATGCCGCAAAAGGCAAAGATAGTGCTTCAATAAAAAAAATTTCAGCTGCCCTTTCTAAAGGTCTTCAACAACAAAATCATATTGTTGATCTTGTTGATATTAAACTTGAGGGAGCTAAAATTGTATCCTTTTATGATTACCTTATTGTTGGTACTGAATCTATCACTACATTTGGTGGAAAAATTCCAGAAAGTGTTACTAGTTTTTTAAAAAACAGTGGTAGTATTAGTGGAAAAAGATGTATGGCATTTGTTACAAGAGCAGGTTTTAGATCAACTAAAACTCTTCAAGCATTAATGAAAGTTATGGAAAGTGAAGGTTTGTATCTAAAGACTAGTGATATTATCAAAAAAGAAGATATGGCAACTGCCATTGGCAAAAGAATACATATAGAAGCAAATTAAATATAATAGGAGTCATTTTTGGGTATGCAAAAATTAAAATTAAAAAGAATAGCAATTGCTATTATTGCTGTAGTATTATCTACATCATCCATATTTGCTGCAAGTTTTGGTAAACCTGCTGCAATTATTAAGTTTAATGGTCAGACTGTGGCTGTTTCAATGGATGAATTAGATTCACAATATGCTCAAGTAGCAGATTTGGCAAAAAAGCAAGGCCTTGATGAAATGTCAGCAAAGAAACAAGTTTTAGATACTATTATTAATAATAAGTTATTTGTATCTGCTGCAACAAGAGATGGTGTAACTGCTGATGCTGCTACAATAGATCAATTATATCTTCAACAAAAAGCAAGTTATGAACAAAATATTGGTAGATCAATGACAATTGAAGAGTTTGATGGAGTAGTTACAAAATCTATCGGATCAATTAGTACCTATAAAGATTTATTAAAGACTCAATACATAATTGAAAAATATATTGAAAAAGTTAAAGGTGATGAAATTAAAGCTTCTGGTATAAATCCAACTGAAACTGAAATAACTACGTTCTTTAGAACAAATAAGACTAAATTCATAAATCCTGAAACTGTAAATATTGCTCAAATTTTTATTCCTTTTAAAGATAATGACACTAATCCTGTAACTGTTAAGACTATGAATAATGTTTTAACTCAGTTAAAAACTAGTTCAATTGGTTGGAATGATGCTGTAGCTAAATATAGTCAAGCAGGAAGTAATAAAAAAGTCGATGGTGATATTGGTTGGTTAACTTTAGATGATCAAGGAAATGTCAAAGGTGCCTTAGGTACAGATTTCTTTAATACTGCATTTGAAACTCCTGTTGGTGGCTACTCTAAAGTTATTAAAAGTACAACAGGTTATCATATCTTAAAAGTTAAAAGACATGAGGATGCAAAAATGTTAACAATAACAGATCCAATTAGTCCTGCTGATACAGTTAATGTTCATGATTACATTGGTAAAATGCTAGCTCAAAATAAGATTCAAGCTGCTTATACTAAAGCTGTTGAAGAATTGGCTAAAACATTATTAAGTCAAGCTACAGTAACTAAGTTAATCTAATTAATTATTTATTACATATGAGATATCCTATATTGTTTATAGGGTGTTTTTTTTGCTTTATTAAAACAAATGATGTAAATATTTATTATTGCACTTGTAAAGCTTTATTCCTTTTGTTAATATTGCAATTAATAAATTAGTATTAAGTTTTTTGATTTTTGAGGATTACGCATGAAAACAAGACATATAGCACGTGAATTAGTGTTACAGGCATTGTATGAAATGGATGTTCGTGGAGAACTTTCAATCAGCAATTATAAACCAAATTATTTTCCATGTTTAGATGAAAATGAAATGGATAAACTTGAAGATGAAGTCAAAATTTATGCGACCTCTTTACTTATGGGAACATTAGAATCCCTAGAAGAAGTTGATGCATATATTTCTGAATTTTCCTTCAATAGACCAATAGATCGAATTAGTGTAGTTGATAGAAATATCCTACGATTAAGCATATATAGCATGCTCAAGTCTGATGTTCATCCACATATTATTATTGATGAAGCAGTTAAATTATCACAAGATTTTTCAACACAAGTTAATTATAAATTCATCAACGGAATACTTGATTCTTTTCAAAAAAAACTTTCACTAGAGGAGAAATTCAATTGATTATAATTAAGAGTAAAAAACAAATTGATGGAATCCGAGAGAGTTGCCATTTATTAGCACAGCTTCTCGACTTTTTAGAAGATGGCTACCTTGTTGAAGGTATGTCAACTTTGGATATCGATGATTATTGTTTAAATTATGTTAAAAAAGTCGGTGGTACACCTGCTTTTAAAGATTTTGGTGGATTTCCTAATACTGCATGCATTAGTGTAAACGATGAAATCATTCATGGGATTCCGTCTGCAAAACGAATTATCAAAAATGGAGATTTAGTCTCTGTAGATATGGGTATCAATCTGAATGGTTATTTTTCAGATAGTGCAAGAACAATTATAGTTGGTGGAAAAGGTACTGCAGAGGATGAAAAACTTTGTAAAGTAACTAGAGAAGCTTTAATTCTTGGTTGTGAAGCCGCTGGAAAAAAAGGTGCTAGAATTCATGATATTGGACGTGCCGTATACAATCATTGTAATAGAGAAGGTTATGGTGTTGTAAGAGATTATTGTGGTCATGGTGTTGGTTTAAAAGTTCATGAAGAACCTGAGATTCCAAATTATGTATCACCTTTAACTCCTAATCTTAGATTAAGACCTGGAATGGTAATTGCTATCGAACCTATGATTAATTTAGGAACAGGACGAATTCTTGATAATGACCCCAATGGTTGGACTGTTAAAACTGCTGATGGTAAGAAATCAGCTCACTTTGAACACACAGTAGCTATTTTAGAAGATGGTATGGAAATTTTAACTAGAGTATAGGAGATAAAATGGCTAAAGAATTCGTAAAAACAGATGATATAAGAGATGGAGCTTTAAAATTAGTTCATAAAATGTACAAAGAAGATGGTTTTATTCCAGATATCATTTATGCTTCTCTTCGTGGTGGTGCTTACATGGCAAATGTAATGAGTGAATATTACAAGATGGTAAGACTAAGAGAAGAGGGACGTCCTGTTTTTTATGCAGCTGTTGTAGCTAGATCCTATGGATATTTACGTTCACAAACAAAAGTTATTGTTGATGGATGGACTTATTCTCCTGAGTATTTAAGAACTGGAGATAAAATATTAATCGTTGATGATATTTTTGATACAGGTAAAACTGTAAATGCTTTAGCGGATATCGTTATGAGCAAAGGTATTCCCCGGGAAGATTTAAAAATTGCAGTATATGATTATAAATCATTTGAACATCCAGCGAGAAAACCACTCCCTGTTCAGCCAGATTATTATTGTAGAAAACATGTAATTATTGAACCCGAAGATGAAAGATGGATTCATTACAATTGTCATGAATTTGTTGGATTATCAAGTGAAGAAATTGACGCTCAGTTTGAAGATCCTGAAATAAGAGATATATTACACGAAGTTCGTGGTGATAAATAACATTTAAAAAAATAATTGTAAGAGAGTTCTCTAATGGGAACTCTTTTGTTTTCACTAAATTAACCTAAGGAGTTATTACTTTGATAAATAAAAACGAATTAACATTGCGAGAAAATGTTATGCTATCTCAAAAGAAGAGAAGTGAGCAAATATATTTATCTCTTCTTCTTGAAGATTATAATGTTACTGATACTTTAGTAAATGCGGTTTACAACAAAGAAGTAATCAATACTGCAGATATAAATGAAATAAATGCCATATTAAATTATAAAGAGGCTTATAGAGAGATTATCCAAGCTTTACGAACTGATATTGATTTAGATCTACTATTAAAATTAAATAAGGTTATAGCTAGAGATGATGGTTTTGATTGGGGAGTATTAAGAAGTAGCAGAATGCCCATAGCTAATAGTTCTTATATTGCTGATATTCCTAATAAAGAAGAAATTGTTATTTATCTAAAGGATATCTTATCAATTGAAAATTCTACAGAAAAAGCGCTTAATCTATTTTCCTATTTAGTTAAAGAAAATATGTTTTGGTCAGTAAATATTTCTTTGGCTTTGATAGTTGCTAATAAAATAATGATAGAAAATGGTTGTGGAATAATTTTGATTCAAGAAAAGTTGATTTATGAATTTAAAGGCTTGTATTTGGCTTATTTAAATTCAAATATAACTAAAGACGATTTTATTCAATTTATTTATGAAAAATGTATAGATGGAGAAAAAGTAATCCATATTTAGTATTTTAAACTATGAAAGATATTTTATAGAAGTAGAAATCAAAAACATAGAAGCAGAGTGAGT
>JAENWY010000225.1 GCA_016649775.1 Spirochaetaceae bacterium | reverse complement strand
ATTCGTTTATTTACACAACCATTATCTCAAGTAGCTCAAGCTATGCAACAACTTCAAAGAACAGCTGCTGCAAGTGAAAGAGTATTTGAATTCTTTGATGAAGAAGAATTAGTTGATGAAAGTGATAAACTTTTAGAATATAAGAATATTAAAGGGGCTGTTGAATTTAAAAATGTTCACTTTGGTTATGATAAAAACAAACCAATCATTAAAGATTTCTCAGCAAAAATTAAACCTGGACAAAAAATCGCAATTGTTGGACCAACTGGTGCCGGTAAAACAACAATGGTCAATCTATTAATGCGTTTCTATGAAATCGATGGTGGGGAAATATTAATTGATAATATTCCAACTAATCATGTAAAAAGAGAAAGTGTACATGATCAATTTTGTATGGTATTGCAAGATACTTGGCTTATTGAAGGAACAATTAAAGAAAATATTGTTTATAGCAAAGACAATGTTAAAGATGAAGAAGTTGAAAAAGCATGTGATTTAGTTGGCTTACATCACTTCATTAAAACTTTACCAAAAGGTTATGAAACTTTACTTAATGACAAAGCAAATCTATCAGTTGGTCAAAAACAATTAATTACTATTGCTAGAGCTATGAT
This sequence comes from Spirochaetaceae bacterium, assembly GCA_016649775.1. Lineage (GTDB taxonomy): Bacteria > Spirochaetota > Spirochaetia > Sphaerochaetales > Sphaerochaetaceae > Pleomorphochaeta. The sequence goes on along the minus strand of JAENWY010000225.1, from coordinate 3,063 downwards.
ACAAAATGCTCCTTTATTAATATTGGATGAAGCAACAAGTTCTGTAGATACTAGAACAGAAAGAAATGTTCAAGAAGCAATGGATAAATTAACAGTCGGTCGTACTTCGTTTGTTATTGCACACCGTTTATCTACAATAAAAAATGCTGATTTAATTTTAGTAATGAAAGATGGTGATATAATTGAAAGTGGAAATCATGATGAATTATTAGCTAAAAAAGGTTTCTATAGTGAGTTATATAATAGTCAATTTGAAGTAGCTATGTAAATTTCAATTAAATAAAAACAATAAAACATGCTTGGCTTTTGTTGAGCATGTTTTTATATAATTATAAAGGGATTTATAAGACCTACTACTTTTACTAATCCTCTAATAAAAAATTGATAATATTTTTATGAATTATGCCTTCTTGACTAAAGTCGATGAGATCCATCGATAATACATATTTGGGAAAATTATTTTCTATAAGTTTATAAACACCAAATTCTCTTTCCCTTGTTTTTTCATCACCCATCATATATGAAACTTGATAATATGATAATTGATTGCCTTTTTCACAAATAAAATCAATTTCTTTGTCTTTGACTTTTCCAATTTTTACATCATATCCTCTAGAGATAAGTTCAATATAAACAATATTTTCTAGTGTTCTTTCAATATCTTTTGTATTAGAAAATCCCCGGGCTTGTCTAAATCCATGATCTGTTAAATAGTATTTTTCATCTACCTTGAGTATTTTCTTTCCGAAAGTATCATATCGAGGTACTTTTTTAATGATGAATGCTTGTATACAATATTGTAAATAATTTAACACTGTATCTATGGAAACTTTTCTGCTTTCATTTTTAAAATAATTTTTAATACTGTTAGCTGAAAAAGTATGCCCTGTATTTTCAAGTGAATAGTATAGAATTCGATTAAATATATCTACATCTCTTATGTTATTGTATTGTAAAACATCCTTAACTAAGACTGTATTATAAACGTCGTTTAAATATTTAAAGCTAGGTATTTCATCCAACTTAAAATATTTTAAGAAAGGCATTCCTCCTAATTTTATAAATTTATCAAATAATTCATCTTTAGATAAAGTAATATCCTCATATGCTCGAATAAATTCACTAAAGGTAAATGGTTGGATTTCAAATTCTACATATCTTCCAGCTAGTAAAGTTGCAAGACTTCCAGAGAGAAGTGTAGAGTTTGATCCAGTTAAGTAAATATCACAATCTTTATCTACTCTTAATCCATTGATAACCTTCTCCCACCCACTTACCATTTGAATTTCATCAAAGAAAAAATATACTTTCCCTTGTAGGTTTTCTAATAAAGGCTGTAAATATTTAAGTAAAGTATCAACACTATTAACATTCAAAAGCTCAACAGATTCAAAATTTAGATAAATCTTATTTTTATCAGGCACATTGTTTAAAATTTCATCTTTAATAATCGTTAAAATAGTTGATTTACCAACTCTTCGCATTCCTGTTAAAACTTTAATAATCGGCTTATCTACAAATTGTTTTATTTTTTCAATATATTTAGGTCTAGAGATATATTCCATAGTAACCACCTTTATATAATTTCTATTATAATCGATATAATTTACAAAATCAACATCAATTTCTATTATAATCGATATGAATAATATAACCTAATACTATTTCTATTATAGTCTAATCGTTAGTATTACTTACTTTTAACTATTGGTTACTTATCTAAAAGTAAACTTATTAATTTTTTTTAAATATTTTCTTTGAGAAATCTACATATTTATTACCAAATATAACTTTAACGTGTAGGATAATAAACTCATGAGAAAAAATGAAAAAAAATCTTTTCAAATTGATATTATTTTTTCTTAAAAAAGTGTAATAAGTTTTGAACGTAAAAATATATTACAGGTGATTGGTCAGCCCTCAAATAGGATAAATTGATTGCCGGTTTCTTTTCATTCTTTAGAGCTAAAGTTATTTTTTAAGAAAAGCATATTAAAAAGCTCCAGGAGTTTTCATTGCTCAAGCACGCTCATATAGCTCATTGACAGTATCACATGATTGGCCTTCCCTTCTCTCTGTCCATTTAGTACTGTAAGGTATTTTTTTAACATCGTTAGGAGGGGAATGCGAATATTTTAAACATTACCTCATCCAATACTTCAGCTAATAATGAATAGTGAGTTTTATTGGATATATTACACGAAGTACATACTTATACAATGCATGAAATTACTGGTCGCAAAAACACCAAGTATAAATAAATAAATAAATACCTTTCCTGTACTTCTTTTATTACTATCGGTCTTTTCTATAAGGTTTACAATATAAATAAAAAATAATGCAAAAATATATGAATACAACTTAAGCGATTTATTAGCTAAATATTCTATATATTTTCTTCTTTATTTCTCTCTTTGAACTTTATTAAATGTTTCTTTACCATTAATTACAGTATGAGATTCTTCTACATTGTATTTAGAAAATTATTTTTTTAAAAATAGAATCTCTCTCTCAAACCGCGAGCGAAATATGACAATTGCAAGTCCATTTCACGAAACCGAGCATAACTGGAGGAGGTTCTAAACGGATGAATTTTCCAAGCTTAAGTACCCCGAACAGTACTTGAATGAGTCCCATCCTCACTACAGCGGCAAAAAGATACCCCAAAGCAGAATTCAAGCACCCCTGTGCAACCCTTTCTCTGACCAAGGGAGCTAATATTACTGCAACCGCTCCTGTAGCACCAGAAATCATACCAGGACGCCCCCCCAATTAAAGAAGTGACTAGACCCATAATAAACGCAGCATAAAGCCCGATGATTGGATCGATTCCAAGAATGAAAGCAAAGGCTATAGCTTCAGGGATCAAAGCTAGGGAAACAGTAAGCCCAGATAAAAAATCGTTTTTCAAATGTCTTGGTCTTGAAATCCATAGAGAAAAGAGTGCATTATTTTGTTGTTTCATTAATTATAAAAAGCCTTTAGAATCTATTTTGTTTTGGCAATCTAGCAGTTTCTAAGATATTAAACAACAAGCACGTTCCCTCTGAATTTTCTACTATT
>JAENWY010000233.1 GCA_016649775.1 Spirochaetaceae bacterium | reverse complement strand
TGATTCTGTAATTTTAGCTACACCATTATCGAAAGCTTCTTTTGAAGAGTTTAGAATTGTTCCATCGATGCCAAATGTTTTAGCAATATCAAGTTTACCTTGAGAGATATCTGAAATCCAAACCTCTGCACCTAATGCTTTTGCAGCAATAGCAGATAAAACACCAATTGTTCCAGCACCCACGACTAATACTTTGTCGTCTTTTTTAACTCCACCTCTACTAACACCATGATAAGCAATACAGAAAGGTTCAATTACTGCTAAGGTTTTAGCAGAAAGCCCTTTACCATCATAAATTCTTTCAATTGGCATTGTTATGTATTCAGCAAAAGCGCCTTCTCTCTGAACACCCATTGTTTGGTTATCCATACAAGCATTAACCATCTCTTTTTTACAAGAATGACATTTACCACAGTTGAAATATGGATTACAAGTTACTACCATGCCCTCTTTAAGACCGTTTTCATTTTCATCAATTTCGATAATTTCTGCTGAAAATTCATGTCCAGGAACACGAGGATAAGAGAAATAAGCGAAGGTACCACGGTATGAACCTAAGTCACTGCCACATATACCACCAAATAATATCTTTAACAAAGCTTCACCTTGTTTTCTAACTGGTTTTTCTAGCTCAACAAACGATACCTTCTTAGGTTCGTCAATTCTAATAGCTTTCATCAAAAACTCCTTAAAGTCCCGTAACTTTGGGACACATTGTTGTATACATCATAGTATACGCATAGGTTTTTTTAATTGTCAACAATTATTTTTATTTTTTTTCTACCATATTTTATGTTTATAAATACATAAATATTTTAAAGTTAAATAAGTAAATAGATAAAAAATATAAAATTAGTACTGATGAAAAAATACAGACATCTCATATATAATATATGTTATTCTGTATTTTTGAATTTATAATTATTTGTTTTAAACTAAACTATCGCCATTTATCGACCATAGTATTTAATGCTACTAACCTAGCATTTTTAAGATGATCTGATAGTAGTATAGCAGCTACTTCAAATTCCTTATTGCATAATTTTTCTATTATAACTAAATGTTCTTTATGGGAATCTCTAAGTCTATTTTCTGAAGCACCCGAAACTATTCTAATTCTTCTATCCTGAATATTAGCAGCATATATTGAATCTTGAATATATTTATTTGGACAAGAATCTGTTATTACTTTATGAAACTGATCATCAAAGGTAGTTTCAACAGGACCTCTCTCAAGATCCTCTGTCATTTTTTTATGCAAAACTTCCAAATAATCTAAATTAATTCTACTACTATAAGTTCTAACAATATAGGGTTCAATTAATCCTCTAATTTCATAAACAGAAGAAATTACTTCAGGAGTAACGCCTGTTACAACTATACCCTTTTTAGGAAATATTTTTATTAGATTGTTTTGTTGTAATCTTATTAATGCATCTCTAATTGGAGTTCTAGAAATTTTAAGTTCATCACTAAGCATTTGTTCATTTAAAAAACTATTTGGAGGATATTCACAATTAATAATTTTTTCTGAAATAAGTTCATAAGCTTTTTGTTTTAACGGAGTTTTTCCACTCATGTATACCACCAAATATTTTTCATTTTATAAAAAATATAGATTAATTGTTAAGCGTTGTCAACAAACAATTTTTCTAGAATATTAAAACAATGCAAAAAACTAAAAAATTTTTCTTGACAAAAAGTTACTTGTAATATTATGATGTATACAACAATGTATTTTAAAGCAATACGTTCATATACTTATAAGTGAGGTTAGGATAATGATCAAAATTAACGAGATTAGTACAAAAACAGAAAGACCTGTCAAAATTTTACAATTTGGAGAAGGAAACTTTCTTAGGGCATTTATTGATTGGCAAGTTGATATTGCTAATGAAAAAACAGATTTCAATGGTAGTATTGTTATTGCTCAACCTTTAGCACAAGGCATGGCAGATTTCATTAATGATCAAAACGGTATCTATACTACAGTACTTAGAGGTATTGAAAATGGTAAAATGATTAAAGAATACCGTAAAATCACAAGTGTTAAAACTTGTATAAATGTATACAAAGACTTTACTTCCTACATTAAATATGCTGAATGTGATACCTTAAGATTTATAGTTTCTAACACAACAGAAGCTGGTATTTCATATGAAAAGGGTTGCTCCTTAACGGATGAGCCTCCAGTATCTTATCCTGCTAAAATAACTCAATTTTTATATAAAAGATTTAATGCCTTCAACGGTGCTATTAACAAAGGTATTATCTTTATTCCTTGTGAATTAATTGAAGCTAACGGCGAAAACTTAAAGAGAATTGTTCTTCAATATGCTAATGAATGGAATTTAAGCAAGGAATTCATCTCATGGATTAATGAAGCTTGTAATTTCACAAATACTCTTGTTGACCGTATTGTAACAGGATATCCTAGAAAAACAGCTGATGAATTATGTGAAGAATTAGGCTACAAAGATAACTTATTAGATACTGCTGAACGTTTCCACTTATTTGTAATTGAATCAGATGGTGACCTTGAAGCACTTAAAAAAGAATTACCTCTAGAACAAGCTGGTTGTAATGTTATTTGGACTCACGATCAATCTTTCTATAGAACAAGAAAAGTTCGTATTTTAAATGGTGCTCATACGCTATTTGTTCCAACTGCTTTTTTATATGGTTTAACAAGTGTTTCTGAATCATTAGAAAATGAAACTGTTTATACATTCCTCAAAAAGGGTTTATTTGAAGAAATTATTCCTAGTCTTGATGGTGATAAACAAGCTCTAGAGGATTATGCAGCAGCTGTTCTTGAACGCTTTGCTAATCCTTATTTAGAACACCAATTACTATCTATTTCTTTAAACTCAGTTTCTAAGTTTAAAGTAAGAGATTTAACATCAGTATTAGCATATTATAAAAAATTTAATAAAGCTCCTAAAACTTTAGCATATGGTCTAGCAGCTCTTATTACATTCTATAATGGTAAAGACGTAGCAAACAGAGAAATGACCGGATCTAGAAATGGTGAGGCTTACCCAATTAAAGATGATGAAGCAGTACTAAAAGCATTTGAAACATTATACAGTAAAAATAATTACAAAGATGCTAAGGGTAGAGAAGCTATTGTTAATTCAGTATTAGAGAGAACTGATTGGTGGGGTTTAGATTTAAGTACTTTAGAAGGCTTTAAAGAAGCAGTACTATCTTCCTACAATTCAATTGCAGAAGAAGGAATTGTTAAATCTTTAAAAGCTTACACTAAAACAAAATAGGTAAACAAATGAATAAAGCAATTATAATTAAAGAAAGTGATAATGTAGCAGTATGCCTTAAACCCTTTTTAAAAGGGGAATCAATTGAAGTTGATTCCATAACTTTAGTTTTTAAAGAAGATGTTCCTCAAGGTCATAAAGTAGCTATTGCCCATATTTCAAAAGGTGAAAACATTATTAAATATGGCTATCCAATTGGATCTGCTAAAGCTGATATTGAAGTTGG
>JAENWY010000369.1 GCA_016649775.1 Spirochaetaceae bacterium | reverse complement strand
TATTATTGTGGATTACGGATGTCTAATACTAAAGTTACTCGTTACAGATTGAGTGAAGAACAAATATTGAATTGTTGTGAAAATGGTTATGAACAGGGTATAAAAACCTTTGTACTGCAGTCTGGAGAGGATATCTATTGGGATAAAGACCATAATTTTACAAATGTACTAAAACGAATTAAGAAAGAGTTTCCTGATTGTGCAATTACTTTAGGAGTCGGTGAGAAAACTAAAGAACTTTATCAAGAATGGTTTGACAATGGTGCTGATAGATTTCTCTTACGTCATGAAACAAGTGATTCTACTCATTATAATCAACTCCATCCTAAAGAATTACTACTATCAAATAGGATGAGATGCCTACAAGATTTGAAAGACATTGGGTATCAAGTAGGGGCTGGAATGATGATAGGATCTCCTTATCAAAGCCATGATAATCTTGTTAGTGATTTAGTATTCCTTAGAGATTTTAAACCTAATATGGTTGGAATTGGTCCCTTTATTCCTCATAAAGATACTCCTTTTAAAAATGAAAGTATTGGTAATTTTGAATTAACACTATATTTATTATCGCTTGTAAGACTGCTCTTACCTTCAGCTTTAATTCCTGCAACAACTGCTATGGATACTAGTAAAACAGATGGAAGAATGAATGCTATATTAAATGGTTGTAATGTAATTATGCCAAATATTACTCCTTTAACTTTTAGAAAAAATTATAAACTATATGATGATATGGCTGAGCTTAGAACCTTAAATGGTTCAACAATTGAAGAATTGGATAAGAAGTTAAATATGATTGGATACAAAACAATAATTGGTCGTGGTGACTATAAGGATTAAGTAGATGATTAAAATGGCAATTTATGGGAAAGGTGGGATTGGTAAAAGCACAACTGCTTCTAATCTCTCTCTAGCCTTTAGAGAGAAAGGATATAATGTACTGCAAGTTGGTTGTGATCCAAAAGCTGATTCAACATTATTACTAAGAAATGGGAAAAAATTAACTACAATACTAGATCAATTCAGAGAAAATGGTCCAGATGGCTTTTCTCTTGATGATATTGTTATTCAAGGCACAAATGGTGTTTATATTTCCGAAGCAGGAGGTCCTCCACCTGGTTTAGGTTGTGCAGGACGCGGTATTGTTACTGCTTTAAAAGAATTAGAAAAGAGAAAAGTATTCGAAGAGAAAAATATAGATATTGTGATTTATGATGTGTTAGGGGATGTTGTTTGTGGTGGTTTTTCAATGCCAATCAGAGATGGTTATGCAAAAGATGTCTTTATTGTAACTAGTGGTGAGAACATGGCAATCCATGCGGCAAAGAACATTGCATTAGCTGTAGATAACTTTAAAGATAGAGGATATGCAAGAGTCGGGGGAGTAATATTAAACAAACGTAATGTTTCAAATGAAGAGTCTAAAATTAATGATCTCTGTGAATTTATTGATTCTCCTAAAGTGGGTGTTTTATCTTTTAGTTCTGAAGTTCAAAAGGCTGATGAAGTAGAAAAAACTGTTATGGAAATAGCACCAAATTCTGAAATGGCAAATGAGTATAGAATCTTATGTGATAGTGTATTAGCAGCTTGTA
>JAENWY010000040.1 GCA_016649775.1 Spirochaetaceae bacterium | reverse complement strand
TACAGCATCTTTATCTCTAACAAAAGGAACTGTTAAAAAGCCATAGCTTTCTTCACAACCAAATATGAAGTACTTATCTTTATTACCCTCTAATGCTTTAATTTGTTCTGCAATATATTTGAATCCTGTTAATACATCTTTGCACTCACCCCCATAAGTTTCACATATTTTTCTAACAAGGTCGGTCGTTACTAAAGATTTTACAACAAAAGGAATTCCTTTTGTTTTGAATTCTTTTTTAGTTTCTAAAAGATAATCAACAAGAAGAATTGCTATTTGATTACCTGTTAATAATAGATAATCATCTTTTTTACTATTAGTTGGGATTGCAATCCCAAGCCTATCTGCATCAGGATCAGTACCTAAAACAATATCAGCTTTTTCTTTCTTTGCAAGTTCAATAACCATTTCCATAGCTTGAGAACTTTCAGGATTTGGAAGTTTAACAGTTGGGAAATTTCCATCAGGTAATTCTTGTTCTTTAACTACTACTGTTTTAATTCCTAGTTTTGATAGCATATGTCGAACGGGTACATTACCAGAGCCATGCAAAGGAGTATAAGCTACTGTAATTGGAGCATTTTGAACTTCTTTACGTCTTACTGAAGCCAATACCATATTATAGTAAGCTTCATCTACGGAGGAAGGAATACTGTTTAAATAACCAGTCTTTATAGCTAGTTCTTCATCAATATCCTTAATATCTGAGATTTCAACTTCATTAGCTAATTTAGCAATCCCTGTATCATGGGGAGGTGTTACCTGTCCACCATCTGCCCAATAAACTTTATAACCATTGTATTTACTTGGATTATGAGAAGCTGTGATTACAATACCAGCACTGGCTTTTAATTCTCGAAGTGCAAAAGATAAAACAGGAACAGGTCTTAAACTATCATAGAGATATACTTTAACTTTATTAGCCGCTAATACTAATGCTGCATCCTTAGCAAATTCAATACTATAATTCCTAGAATCAAAGGCGATAGCTATAGATGGATTTTCAACATTTTGTACTAGATAAGTTGCAAGACCTTGAGATACTTTTCTAACCATAAAGGAGTTAATACGATTAGTTCCTCCGCCAATAACACCTCTCATACCAGCTGTTCCAAAGGCAAGGGCTGTATAGAATCGATCATATAAATCATCAGCACGGTTATTCTTTATTGCTTGTTCAACTTCAGACCTAAATTTATTATTTTTTTCTGCTTCAACATACTTCATAGCACGATCCAAAATTTCTTCTTTACTTATTTGCATCTATAACTCCCTTTAATTCTTCAACTGTATCTACAATAGTAGAATTTAATTTTAATAATTCTTCTTTATCTCTATAGCCCCAGGAAACCAAGACTAACCCACATTGAGCATTAACGGCACTTTTGTAATCAACTTCACTATCTCCCACATATAATAAATCATTAATAGGTATGTTAAGTTGAGTTGCAAATTTAATAATATTAGTTGGATTTGGTTTTTTAGTTTCTTTGGAAACCATACCACCAACATAACTAAAGGAGAGAGAGGGAAATATAACTCTAGCTATATCTTTCACAAGAATATCAGCCTTATTAGAAAGTATACCATAAGGAATATCAAGATTTTCTAATAAATCAATAATTCCATTATAGGGAGTGCAATATTTAGTGGCATTATTTTTGTAATATTCCATTAATTCAAAATATGCTATGTCTAATTCACCCTCACTAAGCTTATATGCTCTAATAGTAAAGGCTTTATGAAGTGCATTTAATAAACCAGAACCTACAATAACTCTGGTTTCACTAACACTTAATTCTCTAACTCCTCTCTTAATTAAAGGAGAATTTATTGCAGCACAGATGTCTGCTAGTGTATATAATATTGTTCCATCAAGATCAAATAAAACACCTTTATACTTTCTTTTATTATTATTCATATATTCATTATTATAAATGAATAATTTTAGGTCAACACTTTTGACAATAAAGCAAAAAAAACATATTCTATATGCATGAACACAATCATTATTAAAGATGGTAAGGAAAAGCAATTACTTAACCATCATCCATGGGTTTTCTCAGGAGCAATAGAAGAGGTGAAGGCTACCTCAGCATCAGTTGTTAAAGTATTAACAGCTGATTTAAGTTTTTTAGCTTGGGGTTGGTATGATGAACTATCACATATCCCAGTACACCTTTTAAGTTGGAATGAGGAAGAAATTATTGACGAGTCTTGGTGGTCTAGAACCATTAAGAAAAGTATATTAAGACGTAAAGAATTCTTTAATGATAAAAGTGGCGCAACAAACGCTTTTAGAATAGTATTCTCAGAATCTGATATGCTTGCCGGTATTACAGCAGATGTATATGGAAAGATGATTAGAATAATCATCAGTGCTAGAATTGCATGGGATCATAAAGATTTATTTGCTAAAGCAATTGAAGATTTATTACATCCTGATGTAATTGTTATCACAACAGATAAATTATATACAAAAATTGAAGGCTTAAAAGAAACAACTTTATTTTTCAAAGATGGTGAATATTTCACACCAGATGGAAAAATGGATAATGTATTCTTTAAAGAGGATGACTTTATTTTTGAAGTTGCTCCAGGAAGTGGACAGAAAAGTGGTTTCTATTGTGACCAAAGAGATAATAGGAAAAGAATTGAAAAATACTGTGAGGGTGCAACTGTATTAGATGGTTGTAGTTATACCGGTGCTTTTACTCTTCATGCATTGAGAGCAGGAGCTAAAAGTGTTTTAGCACTAGATAGTAGTGATCCCTCACTTAGACAATTACTAAGAAATGTTCACATAAATCAAAACAGTAATAAAATACCTGAAAATTCAAGAGATAAAGTAACTACTAAAGTTTGCAATATTTTTGAAGAATTAAGAGTTATTGAAAGTGATTACTTTGATGTTATTATTTTAGATCCTCCAAAACTTGCAAAGAAAAAGAGCCAAGTTGAAACTGCTTCTAGAGCTTATAAAGATATGAACCGTCTAGCTATGAAAAAAATTAAAGATGGTGGAATCATTGCAACGTTCTCTTGTTCAGGCGGTGTAGATTTAGCATTACTCAGAACTATCTTAGCATGGGCTGCTATGGATAGTAATGTAGAAATTCAAATTCTTGAAACTTTAACTGCAGCTTCAGACCACCCAGTTAGGTTATCATTTCCTGAAAGTGATTATCTTTGTGGCTATATAATTAAAGTCATTAAATAAATTATTTAAGGCATTTTTAATCAATGTTCACAACTTAAGCTCATTACGCGTGTTTCTGAGGATAGATATCCTACATTAAAGCAATGGATAAACTGTTATTACATAAAAGACTTACCAGTTATTCCTTAAGTTGTGAGCATTGATTTTTAATACCAAAAACCCCATTAAGCTTTATAAATGGCTAATATGGGGTTTTTTATTAATAATATTTTGCATTAATATAGAGTACTTATAAAAATGTTGTTAGGTTTCCAACAAAAATATAAATTTATTAAGGTTTCAGAAGCATATTTTATTTCTACACGTTAGCTTACAATTTAAGACTAAAAAAGATTCTATTTATTAAGAATCTTTTTTAATTTCTAATTATTATTTTGTTTTTCCTTTATTAAATAATCCCAAAAAGGATACGCTAGCACCTTTCTTTTTAACGATTTTACTACTAGTATCTTTCTCTTTTTTAGGAGATGAATTTCGCTTATCCGATAATATCAAAGATCCAATTATAGGTGAGATTAAACAAGCAAGTGCTATATATACCCAAATATATTGTATATGAAGCAGTGGAAGAGTAACATTCATTCCATAGAATCCTACAATAAAAGTTGGAAACATTAATGCAATTGTAATAATAGTTAGTCTCTTCATTATTTCATTCATATTATTACTAATAACAGAACCAAATACATCCATTGTACCTTTAAGCAAATCTGCATAAATAGCAGCCATGGAAATAGCTTGTTTTGTATCTGTGATGGTGTCCTCTAAGAAATCAACTTCTTCTTCACTTGATAATTTAAAATATGGACTCTTTTGAAGTTTTTCTAAAAGCATTTCATTTGTTGTTAAACTGGTCTTAAAGTAAACTAAACTCTTTTGAATCTGTTGTAATTGTAATAATTCTTTATTCTGTACTACTCCAGATAATTTTTCTTCAACTTGATTCTTTTGTCTATTGATGTATTTTAGTAATCTGATATAGACCAAGGCTGACCTTTCCATAATGGACATAATAAAGCCTTCCTTTGTCTCAACAGGATACTGTCTGAATCTTCTTTTTGAGAAATCTTCTAATACAATGGAATCACTTTGACATATTGTAATTAACATATCATCAAACATAACTATACCTAATGGAATAGCATACTGATTTACACCTTCTACATCATCATCCTTTGCAGGAAGTCGAATAATCAAAGCTGTGTAATCATCTTCTTTTTCAATACGTGCTTGTTCATCAGGATCCATGATATCTGCTAAAAGTTCACTATCTATAGCAAATTCTTCTTCTAATCGAGCAATATCATCTCTATTAATTTCTCTAGCATCTACCCATGTGTAGTCCGCTACTTTTTTATCACCTGGTACTCGTGATACCACATTATTTCTGATTGTAATCATAACTAATCTCCTTGATATGTTGTATAAACCTCCAAGACATAGTTATTCATTACCCTATGCTAATAGGTGGAGGTTTTTTTGTTTATAAAAATATGTCGCGTAGGGCAAAGGGTTACCGCTGTCATCTGAACTGGACATCAAATTCCTCCTAAAATAGAATGATAATATATTTTAACACAGGTTTTAAATTTTTTAAACCTATGTACAATTCAATTAATACCCTATATATAATATTTTTTCTAGTATTTATTTAAATAAATTGAAAACTGATAGTTTTTTTGTTATATTTATCTTTATAAGGAGTAATTATGGAACGTGAAGCAGCATATGAGTTATTAAAAAGATATAATAAAACAGAAGCTTTGGTTAATCATGGTAAAGCAGTTGAAGCTGTTATGAGAGGATTTGCAAAGCATTATGGAGAAGATGAGAATTACTGGGGATGTGTAGGACTTCTTCATGATGTAGATTATGAAATGTGGCCTAAAGAACATTGTCTTAAGGCTCCAGAATTGTTAAAAGAAATTGGTGCTGATGATGCTTTTATTCATGCAGTCTGTTCTCATGGATGGAAACTTTGTGTTGATATTGAACCAAAACTCCAAATGGAAAAAGTATTATACACTATTGATGAATTAACAGGATTAATAAATGCAACAGCACTAATGAGACCTACAAAAATGGATGGGATGAATGCAAAAAGTGTTAAAAAGAAATTTAAGAATAGTAAATTTGCAGCCGGAGTTAATAGAGAAGTTATTAATGAGGGTGCAGTTTTAATGGATATGGAATTAGCTGACATTATGAATATTGCAATTGCTGCAATGCAAAGTGCAGCTAAAGATATTGGATTAGAGAATATAGAAGAAGAATAAAGTTCTTAAACTGAAATAGGAAGAATCAATTAAGTATTCTTCCTATTTTTTATCTCAATTTTTATTTATCTTAAAGAAATGAAAGCATCATAAGGATATTCTTTACTTGCTAAAAGGCTTTTTTGCCTTAGTAGCCTTATATTTCCTACAGAAAAAGATATATCACTTGAATCTAAATTAAACACTTCATAAACTCTCTTACCCACCAGACTTATTATTCTATTCTTTGAAGCACCTGCTTTAATAAGAGCCTCAATAAGAAGAAGGGATCCTGAGAAGCCAGGTATACCACCTGCACCCATTCTTTTATCTTCAATAGTATGAGGTGCTTGATCTGATTCAATCCAATCAATTGAACCATCTAAGAGACCATTAAATATGGCAATTCGATCTTCTTCAGTTCTTAATGGAGGATTCATCTTTGCATAGGATTTATCATTAGCTGCGGATTGATTTAATAAAGCATGATGAGCCGTTGCTCCACAACATATTCTAAAAGTATTTATTTCGGATTTAGTTTTTTTCACTAGTTCTAAAGCATCTTTAGTACTTATATGAACTATGTCAAGTGTGCCTTTAAAAGAAGTTTTTTTTGCTAAATTTATCATATCTGAAACTGATTCAATCTCTGCAATTGCAGGTCTGGCAACTGACTGAGTAGATAAATCATTTTTATCAAATTTAGAGGGATCCATTAGGGACTCTTTCTCACAATGTATTGCAAGAACACCATCATAATTATACTCAACTAAAGTCTTAAAGACTTTTTCTTGATCTTCTATATCTACTATCCCCATATTCCCCGTTGAATGACCTGCAAACATTTTAAGACCAACAACCATAGGAAATAATTCAAAATAGGTCTCTACAACTTCTTTTATTTGCTCTTTATCTTTAGTTAATCCAGCATATACTCGATAATTGAAATTACTTTTATGTAAATTAATTAAAGCCTCTCCTGCATCTGCTAATCTGTCTAATATAACATCACGATTTGTAAGAGGAGGTTTTGTATTTGGCATATCAAATACTTCAGTAAAATTACAATCAATCGCAACTTTTATACCATGTTCAATAGTATCTTTATTACGATCTTCCCAATCTCTCAAATGTACATGTGGATCAACCATTATTTTACCTCTTTAATATTTCATTTTCATTTTCTTCAATATAATTATAGCTTACAAATGAACCTGATTGACAAGTTAATGTCTCACCACATACACATTCTCCACAAAGACCAACACCACAACGTGTTATTTTCTCCATAGATAAATATATGTTATTTTTATCAAAGCCTTTATCAATAAGTTTTTTTGCCGCAATAGCCATAAATATTTCAGGGCCAATTAAATAGGCATTAATATCGCCGGATAAATCGGCTGTATCGATTTCTTGTAAAACTCTACCTACAACTCCATCATCTGCTACAACTTGATATTTTCCATAAATACTTAACTCATAACTTAGTAATTCTTCTTTAGTATTAATTTCACTAGTACCAACATAGAAAGACATCAGGGTAGCTTCTTCCTTTAACTTTCTAGCTAAAGCTGGAAGTACAGCAATACCTGTTCCACCTGCAATACAAATAGCTTTTTTACTAATTCGATTAGTAATTTTTGCACCATACATACCACGTACATAAAGTTTATCACCAAGATTTAAGTTCCACAGAGCTTTTGTAAAGATGCCTCTCCTTTTAATTATAAAAGTAACAGGTTTATCACATGATAGAGTGAAAGGTTTTTCTCCTATACCAGGAAGCCATAGAAAAGCAAATTCTCCAGCCTCACATCTCATATCTTTATCAAGTGTTAGTGTGATTGTATCATTTCCATGATATTCAATTTTATCAATATACATTTCTGTATATTCCATTTGATTTTTATCACTTAAATAAGATGATGAAGGAATAGCTACGACTCTGTTATAATATTCATCTTTAATTGTATTAAGATATTCACTCCATTTACTTTGATTAACTAGAGATAATGCACTCCCAATTCCAACTGCATCAGCGCCACTTTCAACCATAGCTTTAACTTGATTAAAACAACTAACCCCGCCCATAGCAAGTAAAGGAACATAAGATGGAATAGCTTCTCTTATTTCTCTAATTGCTTGAAGAGCCCTTTTATATACCCATTCCCCACTCATACCACCAGCACCACCAATTGAATTCTGTAATATTGGTAACCCAGAGTTTTTCTCATAATGAACAATTGGACCCACTGTATTAATTGCTACAATTCCATCAGCACCTTGTTCTACACAGGCTTTTGCAATTGCACCAATATCTGATACATTCGGAGTTAATTTAATAAATAGAAGAGCTTTCATATTGTTACAAGCTTCTTTAATTTCTTTAACATATTGAGAGGCAATATTCATATCACATCCAATGGATGCTCCAAAGCCTGCAGAGGCATGAGGACAAGAAAAATTAAGTTCAATTGCATCGGCAACATCATCAAATTTTTTAACTAAAGTTATAAAGTCTTCGATAGAATTAGCTGAAACAGATATATTTAAGAATTTATTTAAACCTTTTTCTCTAAGTTTTACTAACTGAGGATAGACAACGTCCATGCCAGGGTTTCTCAATCCTACAGAATTACCAAAATTACCTGTTTCAGTTTCACAGATAATAGGTTCTCTATTGCCAGGATTTGGAGTAACTTGAAAACTTTTAGTAGTAATTATATCTATGGCATCAATTCTTTTATCAAAGTAAGAAATCATCTTTGAATTGGTAGAAGCTACCCCTGATACTGTTGAAAGATAAAGAGATGGGTTAGCACCTTTATGATTATTTGATAAGATTTTGTATAGTTTATTGTTCTTATCCATTATCTATCAACTCCTGTTTCGTTTAATAACTCTCTTATTGAAGCAATACATAATGATAACCAATTATGTGGCGCCTCACCCTTTTTCCAAGGATGAGTTAAGCCACTTGAACTATTTATTCTTGCTAGATATAAAGGGTATCCTGTTTTATTTAGGGAATTAATGACGTCAGTAGCAGATCCTCCCTGAGAGCCTACACCAGGAATTAACAAGGGAATTTCTTTATCACTATAATAACTACTAATAACTTCTAATTCCTTCATGGAGGTAGCACCAACAACAGCCCCTATTCCAGGGTGAGTAACTGACCATTCAACTATTTTGTGTGATACATTTAAATAAAGTGGTAAATCATTCTCACACATTAGATTTTGAAGGTCTCGACCACCAGGGTTACTAGTTCGGTTTAATACATAAACACCCTTATCTTCGACTAAAAAAGGTGATACAGAATCACTCCCCATATAAGGAGATACTGTTACAGCATCTGTATTCCAACAATCAAATGCTTCAATCTCATAATTAAGACTTGATCTTGCAATATCACCTCTTTTAGAATCAAGGATAACAGGAATTGATGGGAAATACTCATCAAGCATATCAAGTACTTTAGAAAGTGCCATAGAACCTGAATAATCATTATTTCTTGGTTTATCAAGAGATTGATAATAACCAATATTTGCTTTAAATGCAGATGGTATTAGATGGTCCTCAAGCATTTTTTTAAATAAAGTATCAAAGAATTCTACAATTCCCATTCCTTTAGGCAAAACTTCTAATTTTGGATCTAAACCCATACATGTAATATTACCACAACTCTCAGCGCTTTTTTTTAATACATCAATATAACTCATGATATCTCCTACTTTTCTACTTTATTAAATCCATGGTTTTCACCCCAAGCAAATGGATCTGTTTTCCATTCATTAAGAGTTGCTACACCACTATTATCTACATATCCAATTTCTAATGCTCTTTTTACCATTACATCATAGTTTAATATTGTATAGAATTTACATATTGGATCTAAGGAATCGAAAGCTTTTACTGAAGCCTCTAGTCCGTAAGTAAAGATTGCAAAAGTATAAGGGCATTTGCCATCTGCTTCTACTATTGCTTGAACTGCTTTTATTGAAGAGCCTCCAGTTGATATTAAATCTTCTATTAATAATACATTAGCTCCATTATATAGATGAGTATCACCTAAGCCTTCAATTTGCTGTCCTGTACCATGATCTTTACTACTAGATCTAACATAGCTCATTGGCTTTTCTAGTTTATCCGCAAGAGTTGTTGCATGAGGAATACCAGCAGTTGAAGTTCCTGCAATATTATCAACTTCAAGTCCTAAAGCTTCTATCATTTTAGCAAATGTATCTGCTATTAATAATCTTGCTGAAGGTGATGCTAATAATCTTCTATTATCATTATAGATTGGCATTCTATAGCCACTTGCCCAGGTGAAGGGATTATTAGGTTGCAATTTTATTGCACCCAATTCTAGTGCAATATCAGCTAAGGTAATTCCTGCTTCACTAATTATTTCTTCAATTGTTTTCATATTATGTTTCCTCTTTATAAATCTTTGAATTATTTTTTTGCAGTATTCCAAATTTCTTTGAAACTATGACTCTTTCCACAGTATACACATTCATATCTTTTATCACTAGTTCTATGAAACATAGCCTCTACACCTTCACCATTAGAAGGGTTTGAAATACAAGCTTCATTTGTACATGCTAAATCGTCAAAGTTATAAATTCTTGGTGGAAGAGTTGTTCTATATTTCTCTACAACTGTTTCATCTTTTATAATATTCAATGTACATCCACTTGCAACTGCTGCCAATCTTTTTAATTCTTTTCTACTAAAGGACCTAATACCTGGTCTAAATATTATTCCCTTGAACATTCCATCATTGTTTTGAGAAACCCATTCTCCACCTTTACAATCATCAAGTTCTATAATTTTTGAAATTAATCTCATATGTTCTCTGATGTCTGAAGGGGTCTCTCCTACACTAATGTGATCAATTACAATACCATTTGCAATTGGGTTAACACCTTCACTATATACTTTTTTAGCACTTTTTTTAGGTTCTACACTAAAGATATATTCTTCATCATGAAAATTTTCTTCTACAACTTTTTTAGTTTGGATAAAATCTTCACCAATAGAACCACCAAAAAGACCTAGCAAACAAATTCTTGTATACATACCATTAATTGATTGTCTTTCCCAGCCATTCAATGATGTTTTATCTAAGAAGGTTGGAATAGTTGGGAACATTTTATGACGAGGTAATGGATGATAGAATTTTGTATTTTCAGGTAATTTACTCATAAACTCTTTTCTAAAAGTTATTGAAGCTCTTAATTCTTCTTGTCTTTTTAGGATTTGTTCACCCATTCGCTCTAGTTGAGGTCTTGTGAAATACCATTGAGTAGCTATATTATTTGATTGTAAATATTCTTCGATTGAGGAGTATATATTAATATTGTAGCCATTTTCTTTCATGACTAACAAATAAGAGTCTGGCATTGCTAATTCTTCTGGAGCTACAAGGTCTACTGTTACATTTTTAAATACCGTTAAACCTTTTGCTTTAGAATGAACTGTTCTACCATGAAATAAATCTCCAACTAAGGCAATATGAAGATTATCATAATTAAAGTCATTATCTTCTAAAAAAGTATACTCATCTAGTAATTCTTGAGTTGGGTGCTCATGTCTACCATCACCAGCATTAATAAAAGAAGGGGCTTTAGTTAATTCATTACGATTTGCATACTCAACACATTCTTTTGCAAGGTGAGCACAAACTCCTTCAACTTTAGATCGAACAATAAATATCTTGTTTGAATATCCTGTTAAAGTATTAAATGTATCAGCATAACTTTCACCTTTGTTAAATGATGAACTGCTAGTAGCTAGTTCTGATACTTTTGCATGATGGAAGTTAGCAGCATTTCTAAAAGATTCCTTAGTTCGTGTTGAATCCTCTAAAAATACTTCATAGATACCAAAATTAGGATCTTCAATTCTGAATTCTTGTTGAGTCTCTAAATCTTCTGCTTTAACTGCAGCTTTTAATTCTCTAATTTTACTGAAAAGATAAATCCTCTCTTCAATACTAAAGTCCTCAATTACACAAAGTGATCTGCCTAGGAAATTGTTCTTCATTTTTTTTGCTCCCAAAAGTTTTGTCCAAAAAAAAATCAGTCCTTTAAAAAGACTGACCTAAAAAATAAATAAAAGAAAATAAAGAAATCAATGTTATAGGATGTACAAATATTGTATTTCTGTATCTTGGTATTCTCATGTTTCCTTCCAATAATTTTTTTGAACAATACAAAACATTTAAAATAATGTCTAGTACTTCTTAAAAAATTATATTATATAGTTCTAAAAATTATCTTAGATATACTTTAAAAAATAATCAATAGAACTACCTAAATATAAAATCAAATATAATTAGGATTTTTCCCCACTAGCCTCGCTATCTTTTTTAAGACTTTCTATGATACTACTGTATGAGCTTTTATCTTCATCTTTATGTTGTTCTTTTGGATTCTTTTTTGTTGATTCAAAAGATTTACTTATATTTTTAATTTTTCTCATATCAGAATCTTCAAAAAGTTTTTCATTAAGTGTACCACTAAAATCTAAATTAGAAACAACAGGAGCGTACTTTTTTAATTTACTAAAGTATTCAGCTCTATTATTTCTGTTTTCCAGATTTATCTTATATTGTTTAATAGCAATTCTTCTTGCTTTAGCTTGAGAAATTTTCTTTAGCTTTATTGCTTTTTTATCATCTGGATTTTCAGATCCGTAATTGCTACTATAGCCATATTTACTATAACCATAATCTCCTGAATTGCCACCAAAATCAGATTTAGAAGGAACAAAGCCATTTAACACTACACCACTAATTTTCTCTTCTACAGTTACTAAACTCTCTAATAATTCTTTAATAGCATCTTTTGTAGTAATATTAGCGCGGACATTAAGTATAATTG